>WRCW01000196.1 GCA_009783755.1 Spirochaetaceae bacterium | reverse complement strand
CCAACAGATTCATAAGTAACAGCAATATTATTTTTAACAACAGAATTGTTTGGTTCAACATCAAGAGCATTGTTAAAAGCTTTTATTGCTTTTCCATGCTTGCTGGATTTATGGTATGCAATACCTAAATTATTAAAGCTCTCTACCCATAGTGGTTGGGTCACAGTAGAGTGTTTATAGAATTCTATTGCTTCTTCTGACTTCCCCTGCAAATCTTTTACAACTCCAAGATTATACAAAAGCCTTGGATGATTTTCATCTACAGAAAGCCCTTTATTTATTATATCTTCTGCTTGCTCAAGATTTCCCTGTTCAATATAGAGAGATCCAAGATTATTATAGACCTGAACAAATTCCGGATCCAGCTTTAAAGCCTCCAGGAATATTTTTTCTGCTTCAACAAAATTATTTGACTGTTTATATATGTTCCCTAAATTATAATAAATATCTGTTCTCTCTTTTGCAAAAGAGAGAGCTTTTTGCAAATATGAAATAGCCTTCTCCATATCACCTTGCTGTTTATAGATGAGACCTATGTTGCTGTAGCTGTCAGGATTTTCAGGAGCGACTTGTGAAGCTTTTTCATAAGCATCAAGAGCTTGCTGTTTCTTATTTTTAAATGAGTATATATTTCCTAAAGTAAGATATAATGCTTCTTTGTCAGGATTTTTTTCTATCAGCTGTTTAACAATGTTTTCAGCTTCGTCATATTCCTTATGTTTGATAAGCGCAAGGGATTTTTCAAACAAAGCCTCTTTATTCATTTTATATCTCCATACAGCTCAAGAGGTCTTGCACTTACTTCAACTGAATAGTCTCCGCCTTCATTTACTACAATACTTCCATAACGGGGCGCTGACTTGCTGTATGAAACAACAGCAAAATAGTATACTTTACCATTTTCAAGATTGCGTATTATTAATTCATTGTTTTTTCCAACATCTATTGGAGAAGTATTGTTATTTTTTTCAGATCCAAAATACTTTCCTGACCTTTCTCCAAAATATACATAATAGCCATCTATATCCGGATCTATCACTTCCGACCATTTAAGCCTTACACTGCTATTTCCAGGCTCTGCCTTTACAATTCTTGGCGCAGGAGGTGGAGTTTTTTGATCAAATTTTATATTTATCCTTGAAACAGAAGGAGATATGCTTTTTTCACCATCAGAATAAAGCACAGCTTTAATACGTAAAAAGCGCCCTCCCTTTTCACTAAAAAACCCAAACCCCGGAGTGAACTTCTTCCATTCAGGACTACTCTCTGCAGGGGCTATCTTTGAATCACCAAGGTGATAGTAATATAAAATCTCTGTGCCTGCAGGAATTATATTTCTTGTTTCAATACCAGAGAGTGTGGACTTGCTGTTTCCCATATCTATAGGTTCTGATATATAAACTCCTGTATGATTTCCCAACTGGGGCAACATATTATTGTCGATCCATTCAAGCTTAAAACGGAATTCATCGATCAATCCTGTGAAGTTATTTCCAATTACAATTCTCCCTCTGGTTCCGGAATACAAAGGATAAACCTGGCCAGCCTCTCTTGCAGATGTTGTAACATGTATAACTGCTTCTGGTTTAGTATCAATAAGATATTCCATTAAACCTGTTGTAGCATCATATCTAAGTAAATGGTGGCTCCACACACCAGGAATAAGTTGTCTTTCGCTTGATATTTTTACTTCGAATTCTTTAGCGCCTGGTGGTATAAAAAAGTTTTTAATGGTCCAGACCATTCTTCTGTTTTCAGTATGGCACCTGAAAAGCTGAGGAATAAAACCATTGCCTATATCTGCATAGCCATCCATAAAGAAAATAGTTTCTCCATCAGTATAGCTTTGTCCATAAACCCAAAATTCTATACTAAAATCATCAGAATAAATTCTTCCAGGAAAAATCCCTTTCCCGCTCCGGTCAAGGATAATACTATTTGTTTCCTTATTAAAAAGAGCTGCGCCTGCGCCAAACTTTTTCCTTCCTTCAGAGATGGAAGCTTTATTTTCTATTAGTTTAAAATTGCCTGTAGCATCAACAATAGGGAGCGAGTTAAAATGGAGAAGAAGTTCTGTAGAATTATCAAGCGAATATTCACCGCTTTGGATAAAAAGCGAATTTTCGCCAGCTTCATTTTGATAAATATCTATGTTTTTAAGCAGAAAAGGCTGCCAATTATCTCCGCCAAGAATATATTCCCTTTCAACTGAATAGAGAGGAACTATAATAATAAATAGAAAAACTATTATTTTTTTCATCAATATCAAATTTTCTTTTATAATTTATAAATTTAAGAGACTGTATTATAATAATATCGGAAAAAAATGAAAAATTCAAAAGAAAATAGAGCTAACCTTGAAGAAAGAGTAAAAGAAATGCCTGAAACTCCCGGCGTATATATCATGAAAAACCAGAAAGAAGAGATAATATATGTGGGAAAAGCAAAAAATTTGCACAGCAGGGTAAGATCTTATTTCTTAAAATCAGCAAATAAAGAACTCAAAACTTCCCATCTTGTAAAAAAGATCCACTCTATTGAAGTCATAACAACAACTACAGAATATGAAGCGCTGATCCTTGAAAATAACCTCATAAAACAGTGGAAGCCAAAATATAATATAAGTCTTAAAGATAATAAAACATTCCCTGTAATAAGAGTTACAAATGAGGATTTTCCAAGAGTTTTCAGAACAAGAAGGATGATCGATGATGGCTCCCTCTATTTTGGACCATATCCTGATGTAAAAAGTATAGACACCTATCTTGAGCTTGTAAAAAAACAGTTTAAATTAAGAAAATGCAAAGAAATTCCTCTCAGGCAACGTAAAACACCTTGCCTTTATTTTCATATTGGGCAGTGCAACTCTCCATGTACAGGTAAAACAGATAAAAAAGATTATGAAAAAGATGTTGAAACAATCATAAAAATTCTTTCAGGAAATATCAAAGAACTTGAAAAAGAGATGAAAGAAAAGATGCAACAGGAATCAGCAGCTTTAAACTATGAAAAAGCAGCTGAGTGCAGGGATATCCTCTCTTCGTTGGGCGCTCTTATCGAAGAGCAAAAAGTACAGGATTTTAGCACAGAAAAAAAAGATTTTGTCTCGCTTTTATCAAGTGGGATAAACTGCGTAATAGTAGTTCTTCAGATGCGGGAAGGGAAAATCTCCGGGAAATCTGCTTTTAGTTTTACCAGTTATTCTGATAATGAAGAAAACATGAGCCGTTTTCTTATTCAATATTATAGCGATTATTTTATGGGAATAGAAAATCCTGTTTTCCCTGATAAAGTCCTGATAAATGTTGTTCCTGAAATCGCACTTTTAAAAAAGTTTTTCCTTGATAAATTTCAGATTGATTTTCATGGATCTGCTCCTGAGAATGAAAAAGAGGCTTCCATAATGAGAATGGCAGAAGAGAACTGCCGTCTTGAGCTTTT
>WRCW01000195.1 GCA_009783755.1 Spirochaetaceae bacterium | reverse complement strand
TATTTTGTTGAAATGGGGCATACCATGCCTTCTTCATTTCCAAAAGAAGCAGTTGATAAAATTATAAATGTTTTTTGTGATGGAATAAGGGCAATAGGGATAGATAACGGAGCTGCAAAAGGGGATATAAAATATTCAGATGGAAAAGCTACTATAGGAGAGATTGCAGCCAGGCTTTCGGGTGGCTATATGTCTGGATGGACATTTCCATATTCTACAGGATTTTCTGTTATAGATGCTGCTTTAAAAATAGCTTTAGATAAGGATCCTGGACCAATAAAATATTCATACAATAAAACAGCAGCAGAAAGGGCTTTTATATCAATTCCAGGTGTTGTTGATTCGATTTATATTCCTGAATATTTAAGAAACAGAGATACAGAGAGTATTGTAAAAGAACTATTTATAAATGTTAATCCAGGTGATAAGGTAAGTTTTCCAAAAAATAATGTAGAGAAAAGCGGAAATATTATCGCTGTACATAAAGAGCGTTCCGAAGCTATTTATGCTGCAGAAGAAGCATGTCGTAACATTATTGTTAAACTAAAACCATGTGATGAAACAACATTTAATTTTATTTTTAGAGAAAAAGAAAAATGGATACCTGATGCTTTTATTTTTAATAAAATCCAAAGGATTAAGGAAATATTTGATTCCATGCCTGATTTTTATGGAAAGCCCGACAATTTAGATCTCAAAGAAAAAATTCATGTTTTTTTGCCTGATATTATTAACACCAATGAAGAAAGTTTTGGAACAGACTGGCATGGAAACCCACTTAAAAAAGCAATTGAAACAATACAAAATTCTACTAATCTTGAGTTCATAAAAGAGATTTCACCAAAAAATAGATTTATTCTTGGCAAAATCTTCTGGAAAAGTGTTGCAAGAGGAAGTGTACAGGGTGGTATATGGATTGCAGAAACAATTGCCGATTATATTAGAAATGGGAGTAACTTAAATAGTATAAAATGGGAATAAAAAAAGTCTTTATAATTATTTTATTATTTTTCATTATTCCGTATTTGTATGCACAGGAAATAGGACTCGCTGACTTTATAACAACAAATAACTTTATATACCAATGGTCGCCATTTCTTGATACAGGCGAACTAAAATATGGGAGCGACAGCTTCAGGTTTAAAGTTGGAGAAGGTTATATAGTCTATAATTATAAAGAAAAAATTGATGGTTTTATATCAAGAAAAAATGGATCTTTAAAACTTGATAAAAAAACAGCAGATATGATATTACAAAAAACAGGATTTTCTTCTGGAAATCCTTCCTCTTCGGAAATTACATCAAAAAATAGTGTAAATGATAAAAATTTGCGGCCATCAGGATATAGAGTTGCGGCGATTTTAATTGATCCAGGACATGGCGGAAAAGATCCGGGAGCAATAGGGCGCCATGATGTAAATGGAAAATCTTTTGTAATAAATGAAAAAGATATAGTTTTAGATATTGCACTTGAACTTAATAAAAAGCTTGTATCTACATATAAAGATAAGAAAATAATCCTCTCTAGGAACAATGATTCTTATATTACCCATGAGGATAGGGTAGAGAAAGGGAATAGTTTTAAACTTGATAAAAATGAAGCAATTATAATGGTATCGATACATGCTAACGCTTCATTGAATAAAAATGCCAAAGGGTTTGAGGTTTGGTATCTCCCTCCTGATTACAGGAGACAGTTAATTGATGTAACAACTGTTGATAAGAAAACTAAAGATATTTTGCCAATTCTGAATTCAATGCTTGAGGAAGAATTTACTATAGAAAGTATGCTTCTTGCTCAGAATATTCTTGATGGGCTTGGAGCCTCACTAGGGGAAAAAGAGTTGATCAGAGGCTTAAAAGAAGAGATCTGGTTTGTTGTCAGAAATGCAAAAATGCCCAGTGTTTTGATAGAAGTTGGGTTTGTATCAAATAAAGAAGAAGCACAGAAACTTGCAAATAAAGCCTACTTGAAGAAAATAACTGAAGGAATCTATAATGGCATAAAAAGTTTTATAGATAATTTTGAAACAATAACTTTTGCCGGAGAAAGATAATTTGAAGATAAACCTAAAAAACTCACAAATCAGGCCACCAGCTATAGAAGTAAACCCAAGAACAGTTATTGCATTGCTATTATTGATGATCTTACTTGTTTCACTGGCATTTTATTTTAAATCAAATTTCCATAAAGCATATAGAATTTTCTTTTTTCCAGAGCACCAAAGCGGCAAACCAATAGGAGAAAACAGAAAAACACCCCGAATTTTATCTGATAAAGAGCAAAATATGGATATTTTTGTCAGAGAGCTTCTTTTGGGCCCTGTTGGGATGAATCTGGACCCTATTTTTCCCTCTGGAACAAGGCTGGAAAAAATCATTTACAGGAATAAAACTTTATTCCTTGACCTCAATTTTATGGCACTTTTACCCGATAAAAGAGCAGTGCATGGTTTTGGCTATAGCATATTGCTTATTGAAAAAAATATAAAATTTAATTTTCCGTATGTTGAAAAAGTAATTGTTACAATTTTGGGACAAGAGCCGGAAATTGATGTATAGCAGTTATATTTTTTACAATAGATAACAAATAATATTGTTTAATATTGGTAAAATATTAAAAAATTATAAAAGTTATTGACAAAATCTGTAGCTATTTTATAATTATGCTAAGGTTTATAATAAAAGGAGCGATAGATGAGACGTTTCTTCATCTTTTTAACAACATTAATTTTCTTATTAGGTACAATGTCATTTGCTGACGAAGCTGTGTTGATTGATTTTTCAAAATTAGCAGCTGATTTTCCTGCAGATAATCCAACAGAAAATGGCAGAACAATGATTGATTATTCCGATAAAGCTGGAACATCCTACAATGACGATGAAAGAAAAGCAATGAAAATATCCCTTACTTTGAATAACTGGGAAGTAAGACTTGCTTCTTCAGCAAGAAGGATAATTAATCAAACTTTAACAATGGCAAAAGAGGTGCCAGTACTTGATTCAGCTAAGAAATTTGCTGGTGAAAAAGTATTGGGCGTAAGGATTAATTTCCCCAATGAATCATTTAATTCTTGGGCTTCAATTAAACCCCCTTTTGAAATTCCGGCTTACCAGAAAATGTCTGAACTTGACTCAAACGGCAATATTGTTGTAGACGAAAATGACAAATATGGTAATAAATTTGTGGATGGTTACGGTGTAGTAAAAAATGTTGGTATTATTAAAACACTAACAATGAATATGTATGGTTCTAACTTCCCAAATGGTATTGAAGTGGTTCTTAAAGATCAGAATAATCGCGAACAAGTAATTTTTATGGATTATATGAATTTTGAGGGCTGGAGAACTCTTACATGGAAAAATCCTAACTATATTACTGAAGTTAGACAGAGAGATCTGTATCCTTCACCGCTTTATCCAAAAGCAACTCCATTTGTAAAAATTGCAGGTATCAATATTAAAAAAGATGCAATGCAGGAAGGTGGAGATATAAT
>WRCW01000194.1 GCA_009783755.1 Spirochaetaceae bacterium | reverse complement strand
TATAAAAAAGTTGAAGATATTGCAGATACAGTTATCGCAAGGCGCACACCATACGCAGGAGGCACTCCTGCTATTATAAAGGTAAGGGATGTTGCGCACGCGTACGAAGGCTTTGAGGATGTAACTCAATCTGTATTTATTAATGAGTCTCCGGGTATTTATATGATCGTGCGAAAACAGAGCGAGGCAAATTCTGTGCAAACCGCAGCGCAGGTTTTTTTAGAGCTTGTAAGATTAAACAGAGAGCTTCCACTTGGGGTAACTGTAAAACTCCTTGTGGACTCGACCAAGCTTATTAAAAATTCCATTAAACAGGTAACTAGTTCTGCAGTCCTCGGCGGTATTCTTGCAATGGCCATTCTTTTTATTTTCTTAAGATCAGTCAAGAGTACCATGATCATAGGATTTTCAATTCCAGTTTCATTGCTTATAACAATGACCTGTATGTATTTTGCGGGAATAACGCTAAATATTCTTTCTCTTGCCGGATTAACTCTCGGAGTAGGTCTGGTTACCGACTCTTCTATAGTTATACTTGAGAATACATTCAGGTACAGGGAAAAAGGGGCGCATCTTAAAACTTCTGCAGTTCTGGGAAGCAAGGAAATGGGAAATGCAATAACTGCTTCTGCGCTTACTACTGTATGCGTTTTCCTTCCTGTTATGCTGTTTAAGGCAGACCTTGGAATCATGGGAGTAATGTTTAGCGATCTTGCATTTACTGTAGCTGTTGCGCTTCTTGCTGCGCTATTTGTTGCATTGATCCTTGTTCCTGTTCTTTCAAGCACATATCTTAAAATATATACCAAAAAACAACGACCAGTAAAAAACCGTTTTCTTTTGATAATTGATAACAAATCTGAAACTTTTTTTATTGGAATGGAAAAACTCTATAGAAAAATCCTTAATGTTGTTCTTAGAAGAAGAAAGACAACCATTGCCGGTGTTGCTTTGATTTTTATTATCTCACTAGTTTTAATACCTTCAGTTGGTATTGAGTTTACTCCTGCTGCTTCAGAAGATGAAGTAGTGTTGGCTGTTGAGCTTCCCACAGGAAGCACTCTTGAAACAACAGAAGAGGTCATGAACAGGTTTGAAAGAATAGTTATTGATGAAGTAAAAGGATATGAAAACCTTATAAAAACTTCTGGCACAGGTTCCGGAGCTTTTTTAGGAAGATCGTCGAACCGTGGAGAGCTTACTGTAAACCTTCCTCCATACAGGAAGAGAATAGATTCAGCAGAAGATATAAGAAGTAAACTGCGCGCCCATTTCAACGAATTTCCCGGACTTAAATTCAACTTTAGAACTGGGCAGCAAAGAGGTCCTGGAAGCACAAACCCGATTGATATCAGGGTCAAATCAGATAACCTTACTCTTTTAGTTGAGACTGCTCTTGAAATTAGAAAACTTCTTGAGACAAATATTCCTGAATTGACCGAACCATTGACAGACCTTGATAATAGTTTGCCGGAGGTAAATGTTTTTTATAACAGGGAAAGGCTTTATGATTTCGGGCTTACTGCAGGAGAAGTTGGAAGAGAAATAAGAGCAGCCATAAATGGAGAAACCGCATCGATATTCAGGGCAGAGGGAGAGGATGAGATAGATCTTGTTGTAGTATTAAGAGATGAAGACAGAAAAAGCATTCCAGATCTTGGAACAATATATGTCAGAAACAACAGGGGCGACTATATACCTGTATCAAGTTTTGCATCTTTGGAAATTGGGTATGGGCCTGTAAGTATTAAGCGTGTTGATAAAACAAGAGTTGTGCGTGTGCTTGCAGGGCTTGAAAAAGGGGCAAAGCTTAATGAAGTGCAGGGAAAGATAGAAGATGTTGTCCGAAGAAATATAGTTCCAAATGATGCTGTAAGGATCGAATATAAAGGAGACTTTGGCAATCTTATGGAAACCAGAGCTGCCCTTATATCAATTATAGTTATTGCTTTGATGCTTGTTTATGGTGTTATGGCAAGCCAGTTTGAATCGCTCAAAGACCCTTTTATAATGTTTCTTGCAATTCCGCTTATGAGTATTGGTGTTGTTCTTATGCACCTTATTCTGGCTAAGCCTTTCAGCCTTTTTTCAATAATTGGCGTTGTAATGCTTCTTGGTATAGTAGTCAGTAACGGAATCGTTCTGGTAGACTATACTAACCTTCTTGTGAAAAGGGGATTTTCACTGGGAAAAGCTTGTGTTGAAGCAGGGGTAAACAGATTGAGGCCGATCCTCATGACTACGCTTAGCACAATACTTGGACTTGCTCCTATGGCCTTTTTACCGGGTGAAGGTTCTGAGCTTGTGCAGCCTATTGGACAAACAGTTATCGGCGGATTAACAACAAGTACTGCAATTACATTGGTTTTTATACCGGTAATGTATTATGTCTTTAATAAGAAAAAGATGGCAGGGAAGCTATGAAAAAAATTGAAATAATCGCTAATTTATCGGTTGAATCAGATATAATGGATATACTTGAAAAAACAGGGGTAAAAGGTTTTACAAAAATACCTATTGTCCATGGGGCAGGCAACTCAAACCCTAAACAGGGAGATAGTATATGGCCTGAAGAAAATTTCATGCTTATAATTTATACAGAAGAAAATATGGTGCCAATAATCAAAGATAAAATTATAGAGTTAAAAAATCTTTTTCCCCATGAGGGGATAAAGTATTTTGCGACCACGGTGGAGCATTTGTAAAAATGAAAGCTGCTGTCCTTATCATTGAAGATGAAGTTGAGATTGCAGATCTTATAAAACTATATTTAAATAATGAGGGGATCGATGCGTTTCATGCTGATAATGCAGAAGCAGGTTTTTTAATACTTAAAGAAAAAAAGATTGACTTGATCGTTCTGGATATTAATTTGCCGGGAATGGATGGATTTGAATTTCTTCAGACAATAAGAAAAGAATATCGTATTCCTGTTATTATTGTTTCTGCAAGACAGGATGATAATGATATGATCCTTGGTCTTGGAACAGGTGCTGATGATTATGTAACAAAGCCTTTTTCCCCCAAAGTTCTTGCTGCAAGAGTAAGAGCAAATTTAAGACGTTATATGAATCCCGAAGAATCGGAAAAAAATAAAGTAAGGCAGATAAGATTCAGTGATTATATTGTTGACAGCGAAGCATATTTAATAAAAAAAGGAGATAAAAAAATATCTCTTTCCCCAAGAGAGTTTGAAGTTCTCTTGTATCTTCTTAAAAATGCAGGAGTTCCAAAAACCCCGGAGGATATTTATAAAGCTATATGGGGTAATAATTTTGGAGATCTTACAACTGTTGCTGTTCATATTCAGAGGCTTAGAAAAAAACTTGAAAAAAACTCCACATTGCCGGAGATAATAGAAACAGTTCATGGTGTGGGATATATAATAAGAAAGGAGATTCTTTCTTGACTTTAAAGGCAAAAATATTCGGAATTATTATTGCGTTTTCTTTTCTCCCCCTTATTTTCTCTTTCTCCATGTTTTTTATAAACAACCACATGGATTTTTACAATCAGAATAATATGCAGCGTTTTTATGT
>WRCW01000193.1 GCA_009783755.1 Spirochaetaceae bacterium | reverse complement strand
TGGATATCCATATACTCCTGTTGAAATAGCAGGGAAGGCTATTGTTTTTAGTTCTGATTTTGATGCAATTTCAAGACAGGAGCTATATGCTTTTGCAAGAGTTGCTTTTTCCCCTTTTGTTCCGCCATGCCAGACAGGACCAACAGTGTGAATAACTTTTTTTGCTGGAAGATCTCCTCCTGTTGTTATTACTGCATTTCCTGCAGGCATCCCCTCCTGTCCAGGGTATTGGGTTTCTCTTATTTTTTTACACTCTTCAAGAATAACTGGCCCTCCTGCTTTGTGGATCGCTCCATCAACACCACCTCCGCCCATGAGCAGTGAATTTGCCGCATTGACAATTGCATCAACTTCAAGTTTTGTTATATCTGCAATTTTGACACCAATTCTGTCGCTATATAAATATTGCATAATTCCTCCTTATTTTTTCCTATTGTAACCAACAGCCTTGTTCTTCGAGGTTGTTGGCAAGATTTTTTTTATTTCTCCTGCCATATAAAAACTTCCTGTCGTAACAATCAGTCCATTTTTCCCAGCTTTTTCCAAAGCGCTATTAAAAGCATCTTTAGGATCTTTTTCAATATATACTTTAGCATTAATAGCTGATAATTCAAGTTTCAAATATTCATATATAGCTTGTGGATTGCTTTTCTTAAAAGTTCCAGGAGTGGAAATAATTATCTCTGTAAAAAGGTTTTTTAATTTTTCAATTATTTTTTTATAATCTTTTCCTTCCACAACTCCAAATATAAGTACAATGTTTCTTTCTTTTTTTATACTTTTAACTGTTTCAGCAAGTTTTTCTGCAGAATTTTCTGTATGGGAGGAATCGATAATCAATGCAGGTTTACTTTTTCCCAAGGAAATATACTCGATCCTTCCGGGCGCAAAAGCTTTTGCAATTCCCTTTTTACAATTGTAAAAAAACTCTTCTGCCTTTATGGAAATATTGTTCCTTTCCAATGCTTTTTTTACAGAAAGCATTGCAAGCGCTGAATTTCCTGTTTGGAATGCTCCAAGCATTTTTGTTTTAAATCTGTATTGCTTTTCGATTTTCTTTAATAACATATCATTATCGTTATCAACATTAAAAATAAGAGAAAAAGAGGTACCCTTTTCATTGAGTAAAACATCTTTAATTTCAATAGCTTTATCTATTGTCGTTAATATGGTATTTTCTTTCTCTGCTTTATTTTTTAATACTTCAAGGACCTCTGCTTTTTGTTTTGCAGTTACACAAGGAATATTATTTTTAATAATTCCTGCTTTTTCAAAAGCAATTTCCTTTAAGGTTGTGCCAAGAATATCTGTATGTTCAAGCTCAATAGGGGTTATTACAGAACATAAGGGGGTGATAATATTTGTTGCATCTAGCCTTCCTCCAATCCCTGTTTCTATAACAGCCCAGCTGCATTTTTCGTGCCTGAAAATTAAAAAAGCAAGTAGTGTAAGAAGTTCAAAAGTTGTAGGACTTGATTCAAATGGAATGGATTCTGATTCAAGAAAATCTTTGATAAGATCAATATTTTTAGCATAGACGCTATTGCTAAAAAAAACTCCTGCTAAACTTATTCTTTCTTTAAATGATAGCACATGAGGCGATGCATAGAGCCCTGTTTTAAATCCCAAAGCCTTTAATATTGATGCAGCATATAGCGCTGTAGACCCTTTTCCTTTTGATCCGGCAATATGGATAAGGTTTATTTCATTATGAGGACTGTCGAATTTATCAAAAAGATATTTTACGCGGTCGAGTCTGTATTCTCTTTCTGAAAAGGAGGTTTGTTTTTCCAGATTTGTAAATGACTGGAGATATTCAAAACCTTCTTCTGCAGAGGCTATGTGCATAACTTTTACGCCTTTGATGTTAAAATTTTCTCATTCTAAGGGCGCCTGCATGAGCATCAAAGCCTTCATAGTCAGCAAGAGCAATTACATGGTTCATTACAGATTTTAACCCTTTTCTATCTGCATAAATAACCGAAGAAGATTTCATAAAATCTCTTACAGAAACAGGGGAGTAAGTTTTTGCCATACCTCCTGTAGGGAGAACTGCATTAGGTCCTGTTGTATAATTTGCAATTGAAAATGGGGTCTCCTGACCAAGAAGAATCTCGCCTGCATTTCTTATAAGGCTTAATGTTTTTTCAGGATCTTTTGTTGCTATCTGTAAATGTTCAGGTGCATACTGGTTTACGATATCTGCAGCTTCATTCATATCTTTGGCAAGTATGATTCCTCCATATCCTGAAAATACATCAGAGAGAAATTTATTTCTTGGTTCAGGGATTGTACCAATTATTGAGTCTATATGTTTTTTTACATTTTCAGCTAGGTTTTTTGAATTTGTAACAAGAAGCGCTGCAGAGTCTGAACCATGTTCAGCTTCGATCATAAGATCCAGAGCTGCTCTGTAGGGATCTGCTTTTGCATCAGCAAGAAGAATAGATTCTGATGGTCCTGCAGGAAGCCCTACATCTATCTTCCCATATAAAACTCTTTTTGCAGCAGTAACATAAACACTGCCTGGTCCTATGATTTTAACAACAGGTTTTATTGATTCTGTTCCAAATGTAAGCGCAGCTATTGCCTGTGCGCCTCCTACTCTGTAAACTTCGTTGATTCCGCATATTTTTGCTGCATACAGACATGCAGGATCAACAGTCCCATCCTCATTTGGCGGTGTAACTATACATACCCGTGGAACTCCTGCTACAAGAGCTGGAACAGAAAGCATATACAGCATTGATGGGAAACTCCCTCTTCCCTGCGGCACATAGAGGCCTGCTGAGTCTATAGGGAGAAATCTTTCTCCTGTTGTAATACCAGGAAGAATCTTGAAATTATTCAAACTTACAGGAAGTTGTTTTTTATGAAATTTGAATACATTTGCTATTGAAAATTCAATTGCTTTTTTAACATCTTTATCAAGTTTTTTTTCAGCGTTATTATATTCTTGTGCCGCAACTTTAATAGGAAGTTTTGATATATCTGCTTTATCAAATTTTTTTGTAAATTCAATTAATGCCTTATCTTTATTTTTTTTAACAGTTTCAATAATAGGAATTACAGCTTGCATTGTTTTTGAAATATCAGTATCTGACCTTGATATCAATTTTTCTTTTTGTTCGTTTGATAAATTTTTCCATACCCAAAAATTAATTTTAATCATACTTTTTCCCTTTTTTTAATTTTACTTTGTAGTTTTTCAAGATGTTTCCGCAATAATATTAATTTATTATCATTTTGTTTTGTCGTATTATAAATAAAATAGTATTTTTCCCTGAATGGAGCAGTGCTTTTCGCAACCATTTTATTGATCTCATCGCTATTCAAGACAGCATAGTTATCAAGAATTCTAACTGTCATTATTATTTTAAATAAAATTAATGACCCAATAAGAAAGATTGTGCAAAGATATAGGATAAAAGGGAGTGAGGTAAATATTTTCGAAACCTCTTCTATCGCCATCCCATTAAAATTTACATAAACAAAAACAAATACAAAAGAGAGGGCTATCCAGAGTATAATTAATATGAAGAAAAGTGATA
>WRCW01000192.1 GCA_009783755.1 Spirochaetaceae bacterium | reverse complement strand
CTTCAACAGCTTCTGTAACATTTTTTTCAGAGATTGATGCTTTGCCAGAAATTGTTCTTATTATATCAGAAAATTTGGTAGATATTCCATCAAGCATAAGTTCAAGTGATTTATAACCTTAAACATGGGGAATGTCAACACCAGCCTCTGGCTGCTGGAATCTATGCAGCAATGCGCTTAAGCTAATTTTTAGTTATTATTTTAGTATTTACTTAAATTGATCTGATCTTTAAACCAGGTAAGTTGAGGACAATATATATATAATATTATTTTGTGAAGAAAACTGATGTCCTTGCTTAAGACTTAAGATCATCCTCACTGAAGTGGGGTTTGGCAGGCTCCATCAAAAGATGGATTAATTTATAAAAATAAAATGTTTCTCAAGATATTTAATTCTTTTTTCTGATTCATCAACATAGTCGCTTAATGGATATTCATCTACGATCCTTGAATAATAACCAATGGATTTTTTAGCACTTTTTTTTGCAGTATCTGCTTCATAATATTTTGCCAGAAAATAATATATTTTATCCATATCAGAATGGCGGGGATAATTTTGCACACTCTGTTCAAGCATGTCTATTGCAGAAATATAATCGCCTCTATCTGCCAATGCAGTTGCATTTTTTAAAACATCCTGAGGGGGAATAACTATGGAAGAAGGAATACTTGTTGTGTCTGCTATTGCTGCGGCAATTTTGCTATCTGTATCAGTAGATAACGGAGCAAACTGTGGAGATGATGCCTTTGTATTTTCTATGTTTTCCTTTCTTTCCGGCGAAGTTGTTATTTTTGAACCAGGATCTTCATTACCAGCATTAGACGCTATACTGCCTGAATCTTTACCAGCTTCATCCATTCTAATATAAATATTGGATATTTCTGAATCTCCACTTGTATTTTGAAGTTGGAAAACAATATTATAATCATCATTTTCTGTAATTTTAAATGAAAAAACAGTATTGCCATTTACAAATTTTCTTGAATCAAGAACAATTCCCCTTTTCCCATTTTTTTCTCCTGTATAGATCCATCCTGTTCTTTCAAGTTCTATTTCTATTGTTCCTGGCATTGTATATATAACTGTTCTTTCCTCATCATCAGGATTTACTATTGGAAAGAGAGTATCCTGATAAGGAAGTCTTGCTGGAGAAATAGCTGCTAGATTATCAGCCTCCTGCAGAGGCGCTTTAGCAGCTAAATTAAAATCTGCTGTTCTTTCCGGAGCTTTGACAAGAGGTTCCCCTTTAGTTGTTATTTCTCTTGCTTCTGTATCTGTTTTTGCTGCTGCATCTGCTTTTGTTGCTGTCTCAACATTTACTTCTGCATCACTATTTTTTGGCACTGCTGCTTCTTCTGCTTTTTCTAAAATCTCTGCTTCTGCATCCTCTATAGGTTCTGCATCTTCCACTTCGAGTTCTTCAATTTCTACTGATTCTTCGTTAGCAACTTCCTGAGCTTCTGCTTCTTTCATTTCCATGGCTTCCACATCCGTAGTTACGTTAGCGTCTGGTTTTGCTTCATGTTCCGGATCTGTTTTTGGCGCAATATTAGAATATAATATTATCGGTTGCGGCGTGCTGTTATTTTCTGTTTCTTTTGCCGTTGTTGCACATGATAAAAATATAAAAACTATTGCTGCTTTGATAAATATTTTACCAAACACCTTCATCAATGAACACCTCCTAATATTTTTTTAACATATTCTTTATTTTCTTCTGAATAAACTTCTATGATAACATCAGCAGGATCTTCCCAAAATCTTTTAATATCTTCTTTATCCCATTTATCCGGAGTTGTTCTAAAAGAACGCCAGCGAAATTCAGGGTCTTTAAGATATTCTGATGGAATTTTAAGATCATTTGCATCAGGTACAAACACAGCAGTTTTATTATTCTGTTTTTTATCAACAGGGATAAACTCTTTTTTATCTGTAATAGCACTCATTAAAAGATTGAGCATGATAATTAAGATAATGATAAGTATTAGAGCGATAATGGAAAATAAAACTATTTTATTATTTTTTGGATTTATTTTTTCAATAAAATCTTTAATAACCATAAAGTAAATTGATCCCTCCCATATAGATCATTACGCTGTTATAGCCTGTTTAAATCTCTCTTTATGGAGCTAGCCTTTATCAGGATAACCCGTATCAGGATAGCTCTTATGGGCTAACTTCCTCGCTGGTGCCATCTTTATTCACTCTGAAAGAGATTATTCTTGAGACCCCTGATTCTTCCATAGTTACTCCCAAAAATGTTTTTGCCCCTGTAACAGTTTTTTTATTATGAGTGATAACAACAAACTGGGAGTTATTTCCAAATTCAGTAAGAATATTTACAAATTTTCCAACATTAGCTTCATCAAGAGCTGCATCGATCTCATCAAGAATACAGAATGGAGAAGGTTTTACCATGAATGTTGCAAAAAACAGTGCAACTCCTGTTAGAGCTCTCTCCCCGCCTGAAAGCAGTGTTATATTCTCAAGTTTTTTTCCTGGCGGCTGAACAAGAATGTCGATACCTGATGTAAGAATATTGGAATCATCTACAAGCTTAAGCTCTGCCCTGCCTCCGCCAAACAGCCTTCTGAAAATTATATAAAAATTCTTTTTTATCTGGTCAAATGCTTCAAGAAAAAGCTGTTCAGATTCAATTTTTATCTCTCGTGTAACTTTTTTAAGATCTTCTCTTGCTTTGGTAAGGTCATCCATCTGTGCTTTAAGGAAATTATACCGTTCCTGCACTTCTGCAAATTCTTCCGGAGCCATTAGATTTATCTGTCCCATGACTCGTATCTCTTCTTTGATATCTCGAAGTTTATCTCTTAAATCTTTTAACGGTGTTCTTATTTCAAATATTCTTGATTCATATTCAGAAAGATCACGCGAATAATTTTCTCTGAAGTTGTCATATATATTTTTTATTTCTGTCTCAAGCATTACTTTTTCCATCTGGGATTTCTCTATATTTCCCAAATGTTTTTCAAGATCAAGTTTTTTTGTTTTTGACTGATTTTCTTTTGTTAAAAGATCATTGTTCTTGCGGGAAATTCCAGATTCAAGAACAGAAAGCTCTTTGAGAAGTTTTTTCTCTGTATCAAGAAGTTCATTTTCTTCTTTTCTTACAGATTCAACTTTTACAACTATATCAGCTATTCTTATATTGCAATTCTCAGCTTCAAGATTATTTTCTTTTATCTGCTTTTCATATTCTTCAATGTTTTTGATCAATGATCTTATTGAATCATTGAAAGCTATCTGTTGAGTTTTTATTTTTACCTCTTCAACTTTTAGCTCTTCAAGCGAAGCGCGGTAAGATTCGATCAGAACAGTAAGTTCCCTATTTTCCTGCTGAAGCTTTTTTATTTTTGCCCTAAAGCTTGCAATTTTGTTATAGATAACTATTATTTCGTTATCTATGTTTCGTTTTTTGGTCATGATCCCTTCAGGCGCAAGAAATTCATCTATAATAGCAGGGACAGATTTATTGTATATATCAAAGTTTGCTTTTACTGCATTTAGTTTTTCAAAGCTTTCTTCCAGAGCAGCACGCGCT
>WRCW01000191.1 GCA_009783755.1 Spirochaetaceae bacterium | reverse complement strand
TTGTATCTGTTGTCTTGGCAATTTTATTAATTGTTGTTCTTGTACTTACAATTACTAAAATTCCTGCTGATTTTTTTCTTCAGAAAAAAAAGAGTTTAATTTCACGAAATAGTGGTATTGATTTTTTCAAATCTATTATTAAATTGATTCTAAAAAATATTTTGGGACTAGTTCTTGTTTTTTTTGGCCTGCTGATGGTTTTTCTGCCTGGGCAGGGACTTTTGGTCATATTTATTTCTTTAGTGTTCATTGATTTTCCTGGTAAGTGGAAATTGATCAGGTATTTTTCACGCAAGAAAAAAATAATGGGAACAATGAACTGGATCCGCCGCCGTTTTGGAAAAATCGATTTAATTTCTCCGGAAGATTAACTTTATCGGACTTTAAGCTAATATTTGCCCCCGCGACCGCTGTGGCTTCTCCCTGATGAACTCGTATGAACTCTGCTTGATGAAGATGATTTTATCACCTTGGTTTTTGACATTGTACTGTACAGGAAGCGATCAGACTGATTCTTAAAAGCAAGGCTATTGGAAACCACATAGGTATCGGCCTCTTTACCAGGAAGGGCTGTGTTCATTTTTGCTTTCCAGTTTTGAACAATGAAAAATCCAATTATAAATGCAATGATCCAGACTGCGATAATCAGAACAAAATTCCATTCATGGAAAAAATTGTAACTTCTGCCCTTTGCTTCAAGCACAAGGAACTCTTCCCATGTTTTAAGAAAAGCTGCATAAGCATTTGCGGGATTGTTGTTTTTCAAATGTTCCAATACATTATTTTCCAGCTTGTTAAAAGCACTGGAGTTTAATACCTTGATGCCCCGTCCAGTTGCGCTGAACCAGTAGTCTCGGCTTCCTGTTACCTGGAGGAGAAGACATCCATCCCGTTCTTCGCCAATTCCATAACCATTATTATCAAAAAAATCATCTGCATATTTCATTGGTTCAACTGTGCTTATACTCTTCTCTGTTACAATAACCAGATCAAATTTGTAAACTGCTGCTATTTCTTCCATCTGTTTTTCAAGAAGGGCTTTCTCGTTGTCGCTCAGGAGACCCGCGTTATCGACAATATGGTCCTTGGCAAACAGGGGCGCCGAAAGGAATATAAGCAGTACTGCAAGAGCTGTAATTAAATGTTTCATTTTCATTTCTTTAGCCTCCTTACATGAATATCCGCAACAATTGGATAATCAGAGTAAAACCCACTCCAAAAAGAGTTGTAAATAAGAATCGATATTTATTGACCTTGCCTTTATCAATTGGCAGTTTGCCAACTATAAGACCGGACTGGCCATTCATAATAAACTGAAAATTCTCCTTATTATACCTGGAGTTAAGTACCCATACCGGAAAGAGCGCATAGCTGGCTGTGCACTCTTCAATATTTATAGCAGATTTTTCTGCTGTGACTGAAACATATCCCTGTACAGTTTTGGCAAACTGGGCTTCTATCGAGTTCTTGATCCTGCTGATTGCTCTTTCTTTGCTTGCCTGGTCATCTACATCGTACTTCTCGGCAATGTAGCCTGACAGATATGCGGTTTTAAAATCCTTTATCTTGGTATAGTCAAAAGGTTCTATGGCATCCATGTAGTCGTCGTTCATTTTTTCTGACCCATCTACAGGTATCTTTTCAAAACTCAAACTCCCTTCCCTTATTACAGAAAAGAAATCGGTCTTGATATACTTGTAGTTACTGTCGCTCCATGCTTTGGTTTTGGTTGCTTTGTAATTTACACGACCTTGAGCTTTGGCATCATAAAGCCAAAAGGGAACATATAAACCCTGTATACTGTTAACACGATTTTCTTCCTTAAAAATATTTGGTAAAAGCTTTTTTCCCTGATAGAATTTTTTCAGGGCACTAACAGCAGCATCTTTTTCCAACTGAAAAGGAATAACGTATTCTGGTCTGAGCAGCCCCTCGACCCGTTTGCGAACAATCTGGGAATTACCACAGCAGGGGCAAACCATTGCAATTGTATTATTGTCCCCTACAAGTTCTGCGCCGCACGATGGACAAGCTCCGGTACTAAGGTCACCGAGATCATTATCCTCCATGACAGGCTTATTTTTATTTTGTGTGATTCCCTTAACTACGATTTTTATAACACCATTTCCTGATACTTTAATAGTATCCCCATTCGATACTGTAACAGTATCTTTATCAGAGGATGAGAGTTCTTTTTGATATTCATCCAGGGCTGTTATTTCGAACTCTGCATCGCAGTAGGGACATTTCATCTTTTGAATAGAACTGTCGAATTTTACTGCCCCACTGCAGTTGGGACACTTGTATTCTTTTATTTCCATGGTTTTGATATTCCTTTATGGCACTTTACGGCATTGGTTTACCACATTCTGCGCAGAACTTACCAGTGTTTCCTGCATGACCACAGGAACATGTCCAGGCTGCAGGCGGCATAGGTTTGCCACATTCAGCGCAGAACTTGCCAATGTTTCCAGCATGTCCACAGGAACATGTCCATGTTGCAGGAGGAGCTGGCATTGGTTTGCCGCACTCTGCGCAGAACTTACCGGTATTTCCTTTATGACCGCAAGAGCATGCCCATGTTCCTGCGGGGGAAGCGGGCGCAGATCCTGCTGGAGCAGATGCTCCTGAAGCAGGGGCTCCCTGTTGTTGCCCCATCTGGAACAAATTCGAGGAGTTCATGCCTCCTGCCTGGTTTGCAAATCCCATACCTAAAAAACCTGTCATAGCTCCGGCGCTATTTCCTGCTGCTGTACGCATTGCATCACTCTGGGCATTCACCAAAGTAGCAGCTGCCATTGTGGGATCTCTCATTACAGCTGTGGTCTGAAGCTGTTTGATCCGCTGTTCATCTTCCGGTGTGGCAGTGCAGGATATTCCAAAGTTTACAATTTCAATACCTCTCCCTTCTCTCCACTTGGCGCTTAGAGCTTCATTTAGAATTTCTGCCAGTTTATCGGTTTGTGCTGAAATCATATGGTACTCAAGGCCTGCGCCCAGTTTTGCCAGGGATGGTCCCAGAACAGTAATTATTTCGCTTTTAAGTTGGCTGTCTATTTTATCCCGTGTGTATACATCATCCACATTGCCTGTAACATTAGCGTAAAAAAGAGCAGGGTTCATTATCCTGTAAGAGTACTCACCGTTCGCTCGCAGACTTATGGTAAGACGAAGGCTTATATTCGGATCAACTATAAGGTAGGGAATGGGTGAGGGGGTTCCATATTTATTTCCCAGAAGTTCTTTTGTATTAAAATAATAGATCCTCTGATCTTTCCCCGGAGTTCCACCATATTTGAAACGGTCTCCAATGTTCTTTAGAGAATCAAGAAGCCCTTTTCCGAGGCCTCCATAGAAAATGCTGGGTTCCGAAGACTTGTCATAAGTATAGCGCCCCTCTTCGGCACACAATTCCGCGATCCGGCCATCATCTATAATAATAGCAGCTTGTCCCTTGTTTACTACAATGCCTGATCCATTGGTGATGATATTATCTTCTCCCTTGGTATTGCTGCCTCTTTTGCTTGTCTTCTTTTGTCCCTTGGCTGCCAGAACATTGGCCTCCAGGCTTTCACAGACAAAAAAT
>WRCW01000190.1 GCA_009783755.1 Spirochaetaceae bacterium | reverse complement strand
CTACACGGATCATTGATTTATCAGAAATAAAAAATGAGCTTGTCCGTGTAACTGGTAAGGCAACTCAGATTAGCGATTCTGCCCATGCCAATATAGCGCCGCGGCTTAGAATGACCACGCTCTACACTGTTGCGGCAAGTGAAAACAGACTTGTGGCTGGGACAGGAAACCGAAGCGAGAGATATATGGGCTATTTTACAAAATGGGGCGATGGAGCTTTTGATTTTAATCCTATTGCTGACCTTACTGTCACAGAGATTTATGAATTTCTTAGATACTTTAAGGCGCCTGACTTTATAATCACTAAAGCCCCCTCTGCCGGGTTGTATGATGGACAGACTGATGAAAATGAAATGGGCGTAACGTATCGCAGTATAGATGGATTTTTATTGAACAACACAGTAAATGAACATGATAAAACCATAATTGAAAGATTTCATAAATCAAGTGAGCATAAGCGCAAAATGCCTGCTGTTTTCGAGGGATAGCGGAGTAGTAGGGAATCATACTATATCAGACTATAAGAATGTTTGTATTAAATTGTTATGAGGTGTTTAAGATGAAAGATATAAAAAGTTTATTTGGAAGTATGGTATTCAATGACATAGTAATGCGGGCCAAGCTGCCAAAAGAAATTTACAAAGCTTTAAAAAAGACGATGTCTCAAGGTACACATTTGGAACTTGACGTAGCTAATGTAGTAGCAAATGCCATGAAAGATTGGGCTGTAGAAAAAGGGGCTACTCATTTTACCCATTGGTTTCAGCCCATGACCGGCACTACAGCAGAAAAGCACGATAGTTTTATTACTCCATCCGGAGACAGCAAGGTCATTATGGAATTCTCCGGCAAAGAGCTTGTACGCGGGGAGTCAGATGCATCCAGTTTTCCATCAGGAGGGCTTCGAGCCACTTTTGAAGCCAGAGGTTATACTGTTTGGGATACTACTTCTTATGCATTTCTCAAGGATGGGACACTCTACATTCCAACAGCATTTTGTTCATACAGCGGAGAAGCGCTTGATAAAAAAACCCCTTTGCTTCGATCAATGGAAGCCATTGATAAGCAAGCAATACGTATCCTAAGACTTTTTGGCAACAAATCTGCGAGACGTGTCATTACAACAGTTGGACCTGAACAGGAATATTTTCTTATTGATCATGATATGTTCCTGGAGCGACCTGATCTGGTGTATACCGGCAGGACTCTGTTTGGAGCGCGTCCACCAAAAGGGCAGGAGCTTGAGGATCATTATTTTGGCTGTTTGAAACCCAGAGTTTCAGCTTTTATGAAGGAGCTTGAGGAAGAACTATGGAAGCTTGGTGTCTATGCAAAAACAAAGCACAATGAGACTGCTCCGGCACAGCACGAGCTTGCTCTTATTTTTACAACAGCTAATATCTCTACTGACCACAACCAACTTACAATGGAATTAATGAAAACTATTGCAAATAAACATGGTTTGGCATGTCTGCTTCATGAAAAACCATTTGCAGGAGTCAATGGCAGCGGCAAGCATAACAACTGGTCTCTCTGTACCGATAAAGGTATAAATCTGCTGGAACCTGGAGAAACTCCCTATGAGAATGCACAGTTTTTGTTATTTTTGGTTGCAGTTATAAAAGCAGTGGACGAATATCAGGATTTACTCAGAGTATCAGCTGCAAGCGCAGGTAACGACCATAGGCTTGGTGGTAATGAAGCTCCGCCTGCCATTATATCCATGTTTCTGGGAGATGAACTTACTGAAATATTAGAAGCTCTTGAGTCTGGTAATGATTATCATGGCAGAGAAAAAGATCAGATGGAAATAGGTGTAACTGTCCTTCCGCACTTCCCAAAGGACACGACCGACAGAAACCGAACATCACCTTTTGCTTTTACAGGAAATAAATTTGAGTTCCGTATGGTAGGCTCGACCTTTTCCATTGCCGGGCCTAATATTGTACTTAATACAGTTACTGCAGAAGTTTTGCGGCAGTTTGCAGATATTCTGGAAAAGTCAAATAATTTTACGAGTGATCTTGCTTCGCTTGTAAGGACAACTTACAGGGATCATAAAAGAATCATCTTCAATGGCAATAATTACTCCGAAGAATGGGTGATCGAGGCAAAAAGGAGAGGGCTCTCAAACCTGGAAAACACTGTTGATGCTCTTCCTGCATTTGTTACCAAAAAGAACATTGAATTGTTTACACAGCACCATGTTTATACAGAATCGGAAATCCATTCTCGCTATGAAATTCTTATGGACGGCTACTGTAAGACGCTTCATGTTGAGGCTCTCACAATGGTGGAGATGGTCAATGGACAGATCATCCCGGCATGCATAGACTACCAAAACGATTTAGCAAAACTTCTGGACAGGAAGAAAAGGATAGGTGAATACGATAATTCACTTGAAGCGTATTTACTTGAACGAGTTTCAAAAAACTCTGCTATATTGCTAAAAAAGTTAACTAATCTTGAAAACGTGCTTAATGAAACTAAGGATAATAAAAATGATATTCTCTCTACAGCATGTTTTTACCGCGATAAGATAGTTCCTGCTATGTCGGAATTGCGACTTATTGTTGATGAGCTTGAAACAATTGTTGCAAAAAAATATTGGCCATTGCCAATATATGGAGAGTTGCTATATAGCGTTGTATAGCTTTAATAGTCTATAAGCTGTAAATTGGAGTTTGCTACAGGCTAAAATTCTTTTAATTTTTGTCCCTGCAAAATAACTAAAGGTAATATATGTAATTGCTTTAGGTTATGCATTGACATATATTATATAATAATGTATCTTTTAAATATATTTTTTAATCACACTATACATTGTGTATATTTGTAATTTTTTCGGAGGTTTTTGAATAATGTCAAAAGAAAAATGTGTTTATTTTTTTGGTGGCGGGAAGTCTGACGGTAGGGCAGATATGAAGGAAATCCTTGGTGGAAAAGGGGCCAATCTTGCTGAGATGACAAATATGGGTATTCCGGTTCCTCCTGGTTTTACGATCTCAACTGAGGTTTGTAAAATGTATTATGATAATAACAGAACCTATCCAGATGAAGTAAAAGAACAAGTAAAAGAAAATCTTTTAAAGCTTGAACAACTTCAAGGTAAAAAACTTGGGAATCCCTCTAATCCTCTTCTTGTTTCTATAAGATCTGGGGCTAAAGATTCTATGCCCGGTATGATGGACACAGTCCTTAACCTTGGCCTTAATGATAAAGCTGTAGAAGGGCTTATCAAAAAAACAAAGAATGAAAGATTCGTATGGGATGCATACAGAAGATTTATTCAGATGTTTGGCGATGTTGCAATGAATGTACCGCATCATGATTTTGAAGAAATCCTTGAATCTGTAAAAAAAGCCAAAGGCATTGAAAATGATGTTGATATGGACGTTGATGACTTAAAGAAAGTAGTTAAACGCTATAAAGAACTTTATAAAAAACATATTAAGAAAGACTTTCCTCAGGATCCAATGGTTCAGCTTTGGGCTGCTATAGATGCTGTTTTTGGATCATGGAATAATGACAGAGCAATTAAATACAGAGCCTTAAATAATATAAAAGGTCTTCTTGGTACTGCAGTAAACGTACAAACAATGGTTTTTGG
>WRCW01000189.1 GCA_009783755.1 Spirochaetaceae bacterium | reverse complement strand
TTCTTTTTTATATTTAAGAGGAAATTGTTTTTTTAATCTGGTAACAAATTTTACCCAATCTTCTGTGTTCCCTTTTTTTGCAATAGCATTAATTGCTTCAACAACTTTTTTTGCATCTGCTGCTATGGCAAGGTCAACTTCAATAACTTTATTGATCTCTGAAGGATCTATATCAATATGAATTTTTAATGCTTTTGGGCAAAAAGCTTCTGCATTGCTTATTATTCTATCATCCCAGCGCGCTCCAATAGACATGATTAAATCACATTCCACTAGCGCTTTATTTGCATATGCTGTACCATGCATTCCTGGCATACCTAAGTTAAGCTCATGGGTTTCAGGAAAACATCCTTTGCCAAGTAATGTATTTACTACAGGTATTCTCATTTTATCTACAAGAAAAGCAATTGCTTTATGCGCTTTTGAAATAATTGCTCCATGCCCGACCATGATTATTGGCTTTTTTGCCTCATTGAGATATTTTGCAACAGTTTCAATATCTTTCTGTTCGATCCTGTCAGGTATTGAATAACCTGGCAGTGTAAAACTGGAAGATAGATTTATTGGTTCAATCATTTTACTGGATATATCCTTTGGCACATCAATTAAAACAGGGCCCGGTCTTCCTGTTTGAGCAATATAAAAAGCTTCTTTTACGATTCTTGGAATATCTTCTATATTTTTTATAAGGTAAGAATGTTTTACTATAGGGGATGAAATTCCTGAAACATCTGCTTCCTGGAAAGCATCAAGCCCAAGAGTATAAGTTGGCATCTGCCCGCAAATTACTACAATTGGGATGGAATCCATGCGAGCTGTAAAAATACCTGTTGTTGTATTTGTAGCGCCAGGACCTGATGTTACAAGTACAACTCCTGGTTTTCCTGTTGCCCTTGCATATCCATCTGCCATGTGAGTTGCCCCTTGTTCATGCCTTGTTAATATGAATTTTATGGGAGAATCAAGTAAAGCATCAAATATGGGGATTGCTGATCCCCCTGGATAACCAAAAATATATTCAGTTCCCTCTTTGTGAACAGCATCTATAAGGATATCTGCACCTGTTTTCATGGATGTACTCATATTTTACCTTTAATTTATATATTTTTAATTAAAATATATTCTATAAATACTGAAATAATATAAAAATGTCAATAAAAAAACGATAAAAAAGATAAATTAGCCAATTATAATTTCATTATCAATAAAAATAAACAAAAAAATGCTTAAAGTATATACATAATTCATTTTGCTATCAAAAAATATGATAAAAATTATGCAAATTTAGTGTTATTATTTTTATTGTGTTGGAAAATAAAAAGATTTTGTGTTGTTTACTATATTTTTTTTATTCTGTATTATCTGTTTATGTCAAATGAAAAAAGTATTTTTACAATTTTTAGTAAAATAAAATTAAAAAAGAAAGAAAAAAGAGCGCAGACACTCCTTGAAGAAATATTTAATGCAATAACTCATGGACTTGGTGTTTTTTTAGCAGTTGCAGCAACTGTAATTCTTATTGTTGTTTCAATAAGAAATGGTAGACCTGCTTCTATTGTATTAGCTAATGTTCTTTTTGGCTCTACAATGATCTTTCTATATCTCATGTCTACTCTTTATCATTCTCTTGTTTTTACAAAAGCAGGATTTGTATTTCAGGTTTTTGATCACTGCGCAATTTTTATTCTTATTGCTGGAACATATACTCCAATAGTGTTTCAAATTGGCGGCTCACTTGGATGGACATTGTTTGGAATAATCTGGGGACTTGCTGTTATTGGAGTTGTTTTTGAAGCTATATTTAAATCAAAAGTAAAGAAATTATCCATGATACTCTATCTTTTCATGGGGTGGTTTATTGTAATGGCATGGAATCCCATGCTTGATAATATCAATTATGGAATAGTTAAATGGATAATGGCAGGCGGAATTGCTTATACCGGAGGAGTAGTTTTTTATATACTTCAGGGAAAATATTTTTTTCATATACTCTGGCATATAGCTGTTATAGCCGGAACTGTGTTTCATTTTTTTGGCATTCTGTTTTATATAGCTTAAAAAATAATTATGTTTTGAAGAATTTATCATATATAATAAATTATGCAGAAGCAGCAATCTCTGTTTTTTAATAAAGAATTAAACGAACCTCTTGCAAACAGGGTGCGGCCTAAAACTTTGGATGATTTTGCCGGGCAGCGCCATCTTTTGGAAAAGGGAAAAATGTTTCGCCAGATGATAGAGCAGGATAAAGTTCCTTCCATGATTTTTTGGGGACCTCCGGGTGTTGGAAAAACCACACTTGCAAGAATTATTGCCAAAAAAACAAAAGCAGAATTTGTCAATTTTAGCGCTGTCTCAAGCGGCATAAAAGAAATAAGGGATATAATGCAACAGGCTGATAATTTGCGTGAATTAGGCAACAGGACTATTGTATTTATTGATGAAATTCACAGATTTAACAAAGCGCAGCAAGATGCTTTTCTCCCTTATGTTGAGAAAGGGAGCATAGTTCTTATTGGTGCAACAACAGAAAACCCATCTTTTGAGGTAAATTCCGCGCTTCTTTCAAGATGTAAAGTTTTTGTACTCCATCCATTAAAACCAGAAGATATTGTTATAGTACTTGCTAATACACTGAAATCTCCTGATGGATTTCCAGATCTTTCTATAAATATTACTGATGAATTGCTAGCTATTATAGCTAATTTTGCAAATGGAGATGCAAGAATTGCCTTAAATACTCTTGAAATGGTTGTTATAAACAGCAATAGGGAAGAAAATACTATAAATATTAGCAAAGAAATAGTATCCCAATGTCTGGGAAGGAAATTTTTGATATATGATAAGGATCGGGAAGAACATTACAATATTATTTCTGCTTTGCATAAATCACTAAGAAATAGTGATGTAAATGCAGCACTTTACTGGACAGCCAGAATGCTTGAAGCTGGTGAGGATCCGCTCTATATTGCAAGGCGGATAGTTCGTTTTGCAAGCGAGGATATAGGGATAGCAGATAGCAGAGCTCTTGAAATCACAGTTGCTGCGTATCAGGCTTGCCATTTTATCGGAATGCCTGAATGCAATGTAATACTTGCTCATGCTGTTATTTATCTGGCGCTTGCCCCTAAATCAAGGGCTGTTGATACTGCTTATGGCAAAGCATCAAGAGATGCTCTTGAAAGTCTGGCAGAGCCTGTCCCTTTGCAACTGCGCAATGCCCCTACAAAGCTTATGAAAGAACTTGGATATGGGGCAGGGTATCAGTTTGATCCGGGTAATAAATATAATTTAACAAATATGCAGTGCCTCCCTGATTCACTTGTTGGAAAGGAATACTATTTCCCTTCGATATTTGGGGATGAGGTAAAAGCCAAAGAAATAGTTGAAGAAATAAAAAAGTGGCAGCAAAAACATAAAAATATGGATAAAAATGGGTAAAATGATGGAATATCGAATTGAAAAAGACACAATGGGTGAGATAAAAGTCCCTTCAGATAAATATTGGGGGGCGCAGACTCAAAGAAGCCTTGAAAATTTTAAAATTGGTACAGAAAAAATGCCTGTTGAAGTAATCAATGCGCTGGTTGTGCTTAAAAAAGCAGCAGCGATCGCAAATAATAAGCTGGGCAAGCTGGATAGTAAAAAACTTAAAGCGATCATAGAAGTATGCGATGAAATT
>WRCW01000188.1 GCA_009783755.1 Spirochaetaceae bacterium | reverse complement strand
CATTTACTTGACAAAGAATCAAACTTCAGATAAATTTTCCTTCATCATGGTGGCGTAGCTCAGACGGTAGAGCAAGCGGCTCATATCCGCTTGGTCAGGGGTTCAAGTCCCTTCGCCACTAAAATCTTTTCTTTCCATATTTTAATAAAACAGTATAATTAATCTAAAGAGATCAACTTAATATAATTTTTTCCAACCTTAAAAGCGCTTCTTTTTTATCAATACCTCCTGCGTAACCAGTGAGGGTTCCTGTTGCACCTATTACTCTATGGCATGGTATTAAAATTGAAATTGGGTTATGACCAACAGCGCCTCCAACAGCCTGGGCAGACATGGAACAAAGCCCTTTTTTATGAGCAAGTTGCTTTGCAATTTCACCATATGTAATTGTTTTACCATAAGGAATATTTATTAAAATATTCCATACATCTTTCTGAAAAAATGTCCCATGAGGTTCAAGTTTAATATTTTTTAGAGAAGGATTTTTACCTTCAAAATAATTTTTTATCCAAAGTTTTAATTCTTTAAAAAGAGGATAATCAGGCTTGGTTATCCATGCATCAGTTTTGGATGGATAATATTTCTGCCCCATAAACCACAAACCTGTAAGTTTGTTATTTTCTGCTGATGCTGTTATTAATGCTAATGGGGTATCTATATTGCAAGTATAAATCACTCTGCTATCCTTTATTTATATTATTTTATTACAGATGATAATTAGTCAAGGTTTATTAACTTTTTGATCATTTAGTTCAGGGAGATATTTCCAGTATCTGACAGGAATAAAACGGCGCTGTAAATTAGGATTGTTCCGATTTTCAATATTGATTGAAGTATGATAATTTTTCCACATTTTTTCCCAATCATCAAAACTCTCTTTATTGAAATCAGATTCTTCTATAAACCATGGATGACCAGGATCAAAAATTGTAAGTTTTGCTGGTTCTGATTTAGAGTGCATAAGCGAGATATTCCGTTTTTCATCAATAATTGCCCAAAAGGAATTCCCAAAGCGCAGAGTAAAATGATGAGCCAAAGCAGGGAGAATAAAATGATCAGGAGTGCATCTTGCAATTGCTACATTGTTTGATCCAATAGAAAACCTTAATACTCCCATAAGGAAATGGGATTCTTTTCTTGCTTTTGAAGCAGCATTCATAACTATTTTAATATTTGTATCTGCAAGATCACATCTTGCTTTTTCAGCGCTGCTCCCTTTATTTTTCGGACTATAATCGCAATTATTATTTTCTATCTCCTGCATCCTGCCTGCTGATACTATTTTCCATGCAAAATGAATAATTTCCCTTTCAATAGGAAGCTCGCTCATCCATGCATAAAGAATATCTTTATATGCTTTGCCGGAATATTTTATGATCTCCTGTCCTGAAAAAGAATTTCTGCATGGTTCAAAATATTTATGCGCTGCTGTGTTATAGCTCTGCTGCAAGGGGCTTGGCAAGCAGACAGTGCTACAGGGCGAAGGAGGTTTTAAGGAATAACCCTTTTTTATTGATGTTGCAGCTGCAGCTGTATCTGCATCCGGCAATGTATTAAAAAGTTCCCCTTGTGTATCTGATGATTTGAAAGAAAAACCAGATACCATATCTTTTCTTATGATCTTATCTGGCAGATTGTTTTCCTTAAACACATTATCCAGAATAGAAAATAGAGAAAATATCGTACCATCATATTCAGCTTCCATAAAACAGATCCTCAAAAGTCAAAAAGAGGAAGCTGCATACTTGTCTGATCATCATTTAATAACTTATGTCGTATCCGCACAGGATCATCAGGCATATCCATAAAACTTCCTGATGCTGTAATAAAATAACGAGCTCTTTTTAAAACAACTCCCAATGTTTCTAAAATATCAAATGAAAGGGGACGGGATTTCCTTTGCTTTATAATACGTTTTGCAGATAAAGTGCCGATTCCTGGCACTCTTAGAAGCTCTTCATAACTTGACTTATTTACTTCAACAGGGAAAAAGTCCAAATGGTTCAATGCCCAGACAGTTTTAGGATCAAGATCTTTATCAAGATATGGGGATGCAGGATCAAGTATTTCATCAGGAGCAAAATTGTAAAACCTCATGAGCCAGTCTGCCTGATACAATCTGTGTTCTCGCACCAAAGGAGGCCCTTCAATATCAGGAAGCTTTGGGTCATGTATTTTTGGATAACCATTGATCCCTACAGGCATAAAAGCAGAGTAGTAGACCCGCTTAAGAGCATATTTTCTGTATAGAGCTCCTGAAAGAGAAATAATCTGCCGGTCATCCTCGTTACTGGCTCCTACAATTAGCTGCGTGCTTTGTCCTGCAGGTGCAAATTTAGGCGTTTTTTTTATATGACGGCTATCTTCGTTGATCTCTAAACCTGATTGCGAAATATAATTCATTGCGCCAAGAATTTCCTTCCCTGATTTCTGAGGAGCAAGGATTTTTAAGCTTTTTTCTGTTGGCAATTCAATATTTGCACTTAAGCGGTCTGCCCAATATCCTGCTTCTCTTATAAGATTGTCTCCTGCACCTGGAATCACCTTTAGATGGATATATCCCCCATAGCCAGATTCGAGCCTGAGTTTTTTTGCAATCCCAATTAACTGCTGCATTACAATATCAGGATCAGCAAAAATGCCTGATGATAAAAACAGCCCCTCAATATAGTTCCGGCGATAAAACTCCATTGTAAGATTTACAATTTCATCCTTTGTAAATGATGCGCGCTTAATATCCGCAGAAGCCCGGTTTGCACAATAAACGCAATCATATTTGCAAACATTTGAAAACAGTAGTTTTAAGAGGCTTACACACCTGCCATCTCCTGTCCAGCTATGGCAAATACCTGCGTAAGCGCTTGAACCTATTCCATTTTTTTTTGTTGAATGGTGATGTCCCTTGCTTCCTGAAGATGAGCAGGAAGCATCATATTTTGCTGCTTCCGCAAGAATAGTTATCTTTTCTCCCAGTTCCATACATATACTATACATTTGTTTAGTATAGAACGCAAGAAGAATTTTTTATGAATTTTGGTTTTATGGGATAAAAATAGTATTTGAAGTAATTAGAATAACTTTAAAAAATGAACTGTAAGCGGTTATAAGAACTCTGAATAAATAAATAAGCAGGAGGAGCAAAACTCCTGCTTATTTTGATTTAATCAGTTGCCAAGATCATCTTTAACTTTGACTTTAACTTCTTCTTCATAACATGAGAAACAATTATCAACCACTGCTTTAGCAGGCGCTTTGGTTAATGCGCTTACAAGCGGTACAATAATCAATCCAACCACCATACAGAAGGCGCCGGCATTGATGGGAGATTTTAATATTGCAGGGAAAGAGCTTCTGAAAAGGACATTAAGGGTCATCAATACAGTACTAAATATAAAACAGCACCAGACTGATATTGTGCTTGCGCGCTTCCAATATAGCCCATAGAGGAATGGTGCAAGGAACGACCCTGCAAGAGCACCCCATGAAATACCCATAAGCTGGGCAATAAATGTAATCCCACCTTTATATACACTGATTGCAATCACAGACGAGATAATGATAAATACTACTATCAACATACGGATAATTACTAATTGTTTTTTATCGCTCATTTTTTTGATAACATGACCTCTCAAAAAGTCCAGTGTCAATGTTGAAGCAGAAGCCATGACTAATGAAGAGAGAGTTGAT
>WRCW01000187.1 GCA_009783755.1 Spirochaetaceae bacterium | reverse complement strand
TAAATATATTCATATTTAACAAACTGTGTATTCATGGAAATACCCATTAAATTACACTTAATTTAATAATATGAGGTAAAAATGATGATTTTCCGATCTTGAAATTTATATAAAATTAAAAGACAAAAAGTCCCACCACCTTACCACCCTTATAACGAGATATAGCATTCGGACGCCAAATCTCACAGAATGATTGGTTTGGTAAAAACCAAAATACTGGCTAAATCATATACACAACTTAGCTTTTTATTCAATCCCTCTTAAAAAAAACAGGGAAATTTTAATATTTTTTCTGTTTTTTATGAAAAAATTACCACCTATAATGAGAAAAAGCCTTATTTGCCTCTGCCATTTTATGCGTATCTTCTTTTTTCTTGAAAGCTGTCCCTGTAGAATTAAAAGCATCTACAAATTCTGCTCCAAGTTTTTCACTCATGGACCTGCCGCTTCTTGTTCTTGCTGCCTGGATTATCCATCTGGTTGCAAGTGCTTCTCTTCTTGATTCCCTTATTTCAACAGGAACCTGGTAAGTTGACCCTCCAACTCTTCTGGATTTTACCTCAACAACAGGTTTTATCTTATCCATTGCCTCATTAAATGCTTCAACAGCCTCTTTTTGAGTTTTGGAGCTTAATATATCAAGAGCGCCATACATAATAGCTTTACTTGTAGATTTTTTACCGCTTAACATCATTCTTGTAATAAATTTTGCTATAGCCGTGTTGTTAAACTTAGAATCAGGAATAATTTCTGTTTTCCTTGCAACATTTTTTCTAGACATATATCAAACCCCTGTTATGCCTTTGGTTTTTTAGCACCATATTTTGATCTTGATCTCTTTCTGTCTTCAACACCCAGAGTATCTTTAGTGCCTCTAATGATATGATATCGAACACCAGGAAGGTCTTTTACTCTTCCGCCTCTTAAAAGTATTACTGAGTGCTCCTGAAGGTTATGACCAACACCCGGAATATAAGCAGTAACCTCAATCCCATTTGACAATCTAACTCTTGCTACTTTTCTCAAAGCTGAATTAGGTTTTTTAGGAGTTACAGTCATAACTCTTGTACAAACACCTCTTTTTTGAGGACAGCTACTAAGTGCGGGAGCTTTTGTCTTTTTGGATACCTTTTCTCTACCTTTTCTAATTAATTGATTAATTGTTGGCATTTACCAAATTATCTCCTAGTAAAATTTTACCCCTTACAAAAAGGGAAGCAGACAAACTGCTGATATTTTAAGTGAATGAAGGTTACCAACCCCATTCAAAAAAGTCAATAGCTATAGTGGCTGTCCGAAAAGTATGATTTTTTAGTTTTTTTTATAAAAATTCAAATCAATTGCTAAAAATTCCTGCTTTTTTATTCTTATATACGAAAACGAATAAAAAATCATACTTCTAAACTTATTGGACAGCCCCTAATTAGTCAAGATCATCAATACTATGCTGTTTTGGCTGATTTGCAGATGCCTCAACCTCTTCTTTTTTCCTTGCTTCAATAATTCCCTGTATTGATGCATCAAGATCTTCACTATTTTCATCATATAGCTTTATGTTTCTGTATATCTTTTGTCCTGTTCCAGCAGGAATAAGATGTCCAATAATAATATTTTCCTTAAGTCCTCTTAAATTATCAACTTTTCCTGCAATTGCAGCATTTGTAAGAACTCTGGTTGTTTCCTGGAATGATGCAGCAGAGAGGAATGATTCTATATTAAGAGAAGCTCTTGTAATTCCGAGAAGAAGAGGCTTTGCGATTGCGGGCTCTCCTCCCTCTCTTATTACTTTTGTGTTTTCCTCATGGAATTTATGCTTATCAACCTGATGACCATGTATAAAGTTTGTATCTCCAACATGGGTGATTTCAACTTTTCTCATCATCTGCCTGATAATTACACCAATATGCTTATCATTGATACTTACACCCTGCAGCCTGTAAACCTCCTGAACTTCATCCATCAGGAAGCTGTGAAGAACATTTTCTCCAAGTATATCAAGGATATCATGTGGATCTCGGTCACCTTCGCAAAGAGGTTCGCCTGCTTCAACAATATCCCCATCTCTTACAAGAAGATGTTTTCCCATGGGAACAAGATGCTTAAACTCTATATCTCTGTCATCTGTTATTACAATCAGTCTTTTACCTTTAATTATGCTTCCGAATTTTACTTTTCCTGTTATCTGTGCAAGAACAGCAATATTTTTTGGCTTTCTTGCTTCGAAAAGTTCTCCAACTCTTGGAAGACCACCTGTAATATCTCTTGTTTTTACACTCTCTTTAAGAAGTTTCGCAAGAGTTCTTCCTGCTTCTATCTTTGCTCCATCTTCCACATTTATATATGAAGAACCTGGCAAGTAGTAAACTGCAAGCTCAAGACCATCTTCATCTTCTATGACAATGCGGGGCTGGAGTGTCTCAAGAGTATACTCTATGATTTTCTTTTCGATATTACCGCTATCTTCATTGATTTCTTCCTTTAATGTAGTGCCAAGAAGAATATCATGATATTTTACTGTACCTGAAAATTCAGCAATAATCGGTTCAGAGAATGGGTCAAACCTTGCTATTGATGCCTCAGGCGGGACTGCATCCCCCTCATGAACAAGAAGCTCTGCTCCATTTCTTATCTCAACTTTTTGTTCCTGAGCAACCAGATAGAGTATTTTTTCTTTGATTACTGCATATGCAATATCTTTTGCAACAATATCCTGCTTTTCTCTTTTTATAATAGGATTTCCCGGTACTACTTTATCGCCATCATTTATAAGGATCTTGTCGCCTTTTTTAAGCTCAACAGAATCAAGTATTTTATTTACAAGTATATAACCCTTTCTTGTAAAAAGAGTGATATCATTATCGATCTTTACAATATTGCCTGTTATTTTTCCAATAAGAACAGAATATTTAAGATAGACCTTGTTTTCCTCGCTTGCTTTTGTTGCAGCTCCTCCGATATGGAAAGTTCTCATTGTAAGCTGTGTTCCTGGCTGTCCGATTGACTGTGCAGCAATTATACCTACAGCTTCACCGATTTCAACAATTCTGTTGGTTGCAAGGTTTCTTCCATAACATTTTTGACAAACACCAAAACGGGAATCACAGGTAAGTACACTTCTTATTCTTACTGTTTCAATACCAACTTCTTCTATTGTTTTTGACATTTCTTCGGTTATTTCCTGATTTACATCAAGAAGTATTTCGGTTGTAATAGGATGTTTTACCCTTTCAAGAGTATATCTTCCAACAATTCTATCAGCTAGCGCCTGCACTATTTCTTCGCCATCTTTCAATGCGCTTATCTGAATACCGTTTATGGTTCCGCAATCTTCTTCATTGATTACAACATCCTGGGCAATATCAATAAGGCGTCGTGTAAGGTATCCTGCTTCTGCTGTTTTCAATGCTGTATCTGCAAGACCTTTTCTTGCTCCGTTAGATGAAATAAAAAATTCAATGATCGAAAGACCCTCTTTAAAGTTAGACCTTATCGGGAGTTCTATAATATCTCCGGAAGGTTTAGCCATAAGGCCTCTCATTCCTGCAAGCTGCCTGAGCTGGGTCCTTGAACCTCTTGCTCCTGAGTTTGCCATCATATAGATTGGATTAAATCCCTGTCTGTCTTCTTTAAGAACTTTCATAAGTACATTTGTAAGATCCTCATTTGTCTTACTCCATACTTCTATAACCCTGTTATACCTTTCTTCCTGCGTTATGTG
>WRCW01000186.1 GCA_009783755.1 Spirochaetaceae bacterium | reverse complement strand
TTTATTTAAAAGGTGTTCTCTTGATGGATAATAGCGAAGTAAGTATCAGCATAAGCAAGATAAGTCTTATAAGGAAAATAAGAACATCACTTGTCGCAGGCTGATAGCAATCGTATGCCATCCATGGCTCAGTCCGTGTTGTGACCCCGCGCTCTATCGCGACATCCATGTCGCAGCGCGATGTGCAACATCCGTGTTGCTAATAATCTCCGCGATAGAGATATATATCAAATAGATTATTGTCTTTATCGTAAATCAACCTTAATCTAACAGGAAAACCTTTTTCGATCCTTGTAATTCCAGCAGGATTAAGATATATATCTTCAACATCTTCTGAATGATAAGGCTTTCCAAGAAGCCCTCTTACTTTAGTTTTTTTCATTCCAGGAGTAATCCCTACAACTGTTTGTTTGGATCTGTGATCACATCTTATTTGCCATACCCGGTTATCAAAGAAAAAAAGATAGAGGTTTGAATTATAATAAAATATTACATCATCCTGCCAGTGAGCTTTTCCTCTTAATGGATATACAGATTCAGGGGCTCCAAGTTTTGCAACTACTTCTGCTGGTGTAAGCCCCAAGAGGTTTTCAACTTGTAACTGTAAGCCAGCGCTGCTGTTATTCTCTATACTTTGGCTGTACATCGGAAGGAGAGAGTATAGGAATATAGTTATTGCTAATGCAGGATATTTAATTTTTAGTATTTTGCTCATGCCGTTTTGCTATAAAAATAATTATTAGAATAGCGCCCATTGCTATAAAAATTACAGGCCACCATATAACAGCAAATGTAAGGAATTTCATTGTAAAAAGCTTAAGGCTAAATGGAAGAAAAAAGAGTGAGAGTGTTATTATTGCAAATGCAGGAACAAAGAATTTTAATCTATTTTCTTTTTTCTTTTTAAACCCATATAGCAAAAGAGAGACCCCTGTGAATAACATGAAGAACGGCCATACTCTCTCTATTTCGAATCTATCCAGAATTACAACTCTTAAAAGTAAATACAATCCCGAAAGAGATAAAAACATTCCAATAAGAATATATATATCTTTTCCTGCTCTGAAAAAACTTAAATATAACAGGAAAAGCCCAAGAGAAAGCGGCAGAAGCGGCCATATCAATTCCTTGCCTGTAAATTTTCCTGTTGTTATAAGAAGAGATGTAATACCAAGAAAAATAAAAATAATTCCAACTGAAAGTAATTTTTCTCTGCTCGATTTTTTATTATCCATAAAACCTTTCTACATATTATCAGCTATAAGCTGACCAAAATCACTGGTGGAGACTTTTTCTGCTCCATCCATACTTCTGGCAAAATCATAAGTTACCTTTTTCTGTTTTATTGTGGCAGTAATTCCCTTGTTGATCAACTCTCCAGCCTCTTTCCAGCCAATATAAGTAAACATCATCTCTCCAGAAAGAATAAGAGAACCAGGATTGACCATGTTTTTACCCGCATACTTTGGCGCAGTTCCATGCGTTGCCTCAAATATCCCTATACCATTGGCAAAATTTATATTTCCTCCGGGAGCTATTCCAATACCTCCAACCTGTGCAGCAAGAGCATCGGATATATAATCTCCATTAAGATTTGTTGTTGCGATTATATCATAATCAGAAGGTCTTGTAAGGATTTGCTGCAAAAAGGCATCTGCAATGGCATCTTTTATTAAAATTTTTCCTTCGGGAATTTTGTCATCCTTTATTTCATCCCATGTAACTATATAATTACGGAACTCATTTTTAGCAAGCTCGTATCCCCATTCTCTAAAAGCTCCCTCAGTGAATTTCATGATATTTCCTTTATGTACAAGGGTAATGCTTTTTCTCTTATTTTCAATGGCATATTCAATTGCAGCTCTTACAAGTCTCTCGGTATATGCTTTACTTATTGGCTTTATCCCAATACCTGTATCTTTGTTAATGGACCATCCAAATTCTGTTTTAAGGAAAGAGGCAAGCCTTTCTGTTTTTTCACTATCATAACGTGTTTCAAATCCAGCATAAACATCTTCTGTGTTTTCCCTGAAAACAACCATGTCTACATCTTCCGGATGCTTAACAGGAGTAGGAACCCCTTCAAAATATTTTACAGGGCGCAAGCATACATAGAGGTCGAGTTTTTGTCGTAGTGTAACATTTAAGCTTCTTATTCCTCCTCCAACAGGTGTTGTAAGAGGCCCTTTTATACCTATGTGGTAATCAATAAAAGATTGGATCGTTTCATTTGGAAGATATTCACCAGTTGCTTTATAAGATTTCTCACCTGCTGCAACCTCTTTCCATTGAACGCTTTTTTTGCCGCCATAAGCTTTTTTTACTGCAGCATCAAAAACAATTTTTGCAGCTCTCCAGATATCCGGACCTGTACCATCACCCTCTATAAATGGGATTATGGGATTATCAGGAACTAAAAGTTTCCCATCTTTCATTATTATTTTATCGCTCATAAGCCAGACCTCTTCAATTATAAATCTTTACATACAATAAATTATGCTGGTATTCTAGCAATTCATTACAATCATTACAACTGTAAGTAATTTACTTCTCTTTACAAAGCAACTTTTATAATTTGCAAGGGTATCTGCTGTTTTATGATTTGGATTCAGCGTTAATCTTTAATTTTTTGCATGAAGATGCTAAAGCTTGCCTGTTTAAGGGGCAATGTATTTCTTGACAGACACTCTTTTCATTCTTATACTGCATAATGATGGACAAGCCATTATTATGAAAAAAAGAATCATACTTTTTATATTAATTATAGCACTATTATTCCCATTATCAGGATGTTATAAAGATGGGCATTATCTTTCCCTGAAAAGAAATGAAAGAGCAAGATTCAATAAACTTCACAAACAACTTGAAACAGAACTATCTTATGAAAAAAAGTTTATTATAATGAGACAGATACTTGAATTTCTTTCAGGTAAGGCAAGCAATGGAGAGATAAACCTTTTTCTTACAACATATGTTGAGAAAAATCAGAGTGACCCTTTTAATGCCTATTATCTCATGGTGGTTGCGCGTAATTATCGGGAAGATATGGCATATCCATTTGCATTAAATTATTATGAACGAATTTTAAAAAATCATAATGACCTTCAGTATGTAGGCAGTTCTATACATTTTCTCTGCCTGCGAGATTTGCTGGATATGATCGAGGATGATGAAGCAAGAATTTTATATTATAAAGATATGATCACAAGGTTTAGCGATTATATAAATATAAATGAAACATATTATCATCTTGGCGATACATATGCGCGCATAGGAGAGTGGGATCAGGCAATCCAGTCATATCGCAAATTTCTAGATTCTTATGACAGTTCCATTAGTGCCGATTCTTATGCAAAAGAAAGAATAATGGAACTTTTGGCTTATTACAGTACAGATAAAAACTGGACATTTGAGTCGCTGGAACTACTTGTCGATAAAGTAGTAAATAATATCAATGATGCAAAATTCAGGAACGATGCTAAATTGCTTAGATCAAATATGTCAAAAGTTAATTTTTTTGCAATATCATGGGAAGAAGGAGAAACAACAGCAGATCCTGAATTTATTGCGAATTTAGGTATATTCCTTTCTCCCAGGATTTCTGCAAGTAAAGTTCTTGATAAAGCTTCTAATCAGCAGGAAGCATATCTTAAAACTACAGGCTGGTCATACAGAATTAGTACCTGGTATCTTTATTTCAGAAAGATCAATTTCCCTGCGGATTCGGAGATACATGG
>WRCW01000185.1 GCA_009783755.1 Spirochaetaceae bacterium | reverse complement strand
GGAACCATTGCAATATAAAACAGCGGAATAACTGCAGCAGCTGCAAAAATAAGATCCCTTGCCATTATAGCGAGCTCATTTTTTTCTTTTTCGCTTTTTTCTTCTGCCTCAACAGGAGTGAATCCCATTTTTATAATTGCATTTTTTATATCAGAAAGTTTTAGGTTACGTGGCTCCCATTTAATACAAGCTTTTTCTGTAGCAAAATTAACACTAGCTTCAATAATACCTGTTATTTTTTTTAATGATCTTTCTATATTGGCAGCACAACCTGCACAGTGCATCCCTTTTATTCTTAATACTTCTATTTTTACTTTTTCTTGCGAAGATATTAAGGCAGGTTTATTTTTCATTTCTAATTCCCTCTAAAACCTCAATTATTTCTTTTTTTTACTTTTCCCTTTTGAAGAAGGCTTTCTGGCAGATTCTCTATTTTCAAAAATTGCCCACCATCGCGATGCGTCATCTTTTTTATCTTTAGTTCCTGGCAATTCTTTTTCCTGCTTATTTTTTTTCTTGTCAGCAAAGTAAATATCATTATACTCTTTTTTCGGTCTGCTTTTTTCTCTATCGTCAAAGTAAGAATCGTTATATTCTTTTTTCGGTCTGCTTTTTTTTCTATCATCAAAGTAAGTATCACTATATTCTTTTTTCGGTCTGCTTTTTTTTCTATCGTCAAAGTTGGTATCGTTATACTCTTTTTTCGGTCTGCTTTTTTTCCTATCGTCAAAGTTGGTATCGCTATACTCTTTTTTCGGCCTACTTTTTTTCCTATCGTCAAAGTTAGTTTCTTTAAATTTTTCCTGTTTTTTAGGTTTTAAATATTTCTTGTTTTCTTCTTTTTCATAACCTATCTTGTTATTGCTCTCTCTTCTTTTACTTTTGCCATACTCACTTCTTTCTGGTCTCCTTGCTGTAAATGATCTTCCTTTTCCAATACTTTCTTTGCTGCTCGGTTTCCTTGATTTTGATGAAGGTCTGGTGATCTCAAAAGTTTGGGATTCATCATATCCTTCATTTTTTTCAGCCATGGTAAGTTTCAATAAGGCTGCTGCAATATCCATAGATGTATATTCATCGCTTATTATATTCTCAACAATATTTATATACCTTGAAAGTTGTCCTTCCTGTATTTTACTGATAATTTTTTCTCTCATGATTTTCGAAGCTGTATTATCAAGATCACCGATTGTTGGAATCGTACCGCGTGTAACTTTTATCCCATTTACTCTTTCGATTCGCCTGAGATGATAAATTTCTCTGCCATTGACAAATGTAAAAGATCGTCCGCTCTTGCCTGCTCTCCCTGTTCGCCCTATTCTGTGAATATAATCTTCATCATCGCGGGGAAGGTCATAATTAAACACAGCATTTATGTCATTGACATCAATGCCTCTTCCTGCAACATCCGTAGCAACAAGAACTTCTACTATACCATTTCTAAATCCCGACATTACTTTCTCGCGCTGTCTTTGGGACATATCGCCATGAAGCCCTTCTGCAAAATAGCCACGTGTTTTTAGAATTTCAACAACTTCATCAACTTTAGTTTTTGTGTTGCAGAATATCAGAGCAAGTTTTATATTGTAAAAATCTATGAGTCTTGCAACAGCTTCTGGTTTTGCTTTTTCTGAAATTTCAAAATACATCTGATCAATAATAGGCGAATTTATTTTTTGGCTTGTTACATCTATGAAAACAGGATCTTTCTGGAATCTGTCTGTAAGAGAAAGGATCTCTTTTGACATTGTTGCAGAAAACATTACAGTCTGTCTTGTTGAAGGAGTTTCGTTAAGAATATATTCAATATCTTCCCTGAATCCCATATCAAGCATTTCATCAGCTTCATCAAGCACGACCATTGAAACTTTGGAAAAAGATATTGATTTCCGCCTCATATGATCCATTATCCTTCCCGGAGTTCCTACAATAATAAAAGGTTTTTTCTTAAGCGCTTTAAACTGCCGCTCAATTTCCTGCCCTCCATATACTGCAACAACAGCAGAGTCTGAATTATTTTTATTAAATTTCATTAGCTTTCTGAACTCTTCCGTAACCTGTATTACAAGTTCGCGAGTAGGGCATAAAATAAGAGCCTGAATAAAACCAGAACTAACATCCAGTTTTTCAATAACAGGAATAGCAAATGCAGCTGTTTTTCCTGTACCTGTTTGCGCCTGTCCAATAATATCTTTTCCTGAAAGTATCATAGGTATTGTTTCAGATTGTATTGGGGATGCTTCTTCAAATCCCATTTCTGTAACAGCGTTTAAAATATATTCAGAAAGTCCAAGTTCATTAAAAAGTAATTTTTTCATTATTTTTCCTTAAAATTAGTATGTTAAAATTAGTATGTTATAAATCTTATCAAGAAGTCAAAAATAGTGCTGCCAGACAGGATTAAGCCAGGATAACATAGTAATTTTTTATCACAGTAATGATAATTCTGCAATGGATTGGCACCTTCATATTATAATAATTTTAATAAAAACATATTGCCAGCTTTATAAACTCAACGTAGAATTAAATAAGAGGTAAAAAATATGTCCAGTTCCCATGAAAAAGTAATAAAAACAGAAATTGCCAGCAGGTCTAAGAGTAAAAGCAGGGATTCAATCAAAAAATCAATATTAAACCATTTGACCCATACTCTTGCAAAAGATAAATTCAGCGCAACAAAACTTGATATATATACTAGTGTTGCACTTACATTAAGAGATTATTTATCTGAAAGATGGTCGAAAACACAACGAACTTACTATGATAAAAATGCCAAAAGAGTATATTACCTTTCTCTTGAATTTTTAATGGGAAAAAGCCTTATGAATTCTCTTGTTAATTTGGGGCTATATGATGTATTTAGTGATATTGTAAGTGAATTTGGCACTACCCTTGAGGACATTGATACTACTGAGTTTGATGCAGGGCTTGGCAATGGCGGACTTGGGCGTCTTGCAGCATGCTTTCTTGATTCAATGGCAACAATGGCGCTTCCAGCTTATGGATATGGAATAAGATATGAATATGGAATATTTTTTCAAAGAATAATAAATGGATATCAGATAGAAACCCCAGACCCATGGCTGCGTTATGGAAATCCGTGGGAAATTCCAAGACCAGAATATCTTTATCCTGTAAAATTCTATGGGTATATCCATGAAAGCATAAATGCTGAAGGCATGTACCACTGTGAATGGAAAAGCGCAAATGAAGTTATGGCAATGGCTTATGATATTCCAATACCTGGATATAAAAATAACACTGTAAATAATCTAAGACTTTGGGCTGCAAAATCAACCAGAGATTTTGATCTTAGCTATTTTAACCATGGTAATTATGAACAGGCTGTTTCCGATAAAGTTATAACAGAAAATTTATCAAAGGTGCTTTATCCAAATGATAATATGATCCAGGGCAAAGAACTAAGGTTAAAGCAGGAATACTTTTTTGTTTCAGCAACGCTTCAGGATATTGTAAGGCGTTATAAAAAATCTTATGGAAAAGATTTTTCCCATTTTCCGGATAAGACTGCGATCCAACTCAATGATACCCATCCGGCAATAGCCATAGCAGAACTTATGAGACTTCTTGTTGATATTGAAAAACTCGCATGGGATGAAAGCTGGGGAATTACAGTAAAAGCATTTGCGTATACAAACCATACAATTCTTCCCGACGCCCTTGAGAAATGGCCTACAGAGCTACTTGCAAAAGTATTGCCGAGACATATGAAAATAATATACGATATC
>WRCW01000184.1 GCA_009783755.1 Spirochaetaceae bacterium | reverse complement strand
CATCTGAAGTATATAAAGCCTGAAGCGCTGTATTGCAGACAATTTTTTCTCCCCACATATTGGATCTGAATCCAAAATCCATTTTTTGCCAATATTGGTTTAAAATTAAATGATCATACCCGCCTGTATAAAGGAATTTTTCCCTGTTATATATTCCGCAATAATCATAAGGAAAAAGAGAGATAACACCATTTTTATTTGGTGCTGTATATACTATCTTAAGACTCCTTTTTTTAAAAGCAGGAATAACAATAGAAGGGAGCATCTCGCCCATGTTTGGTTTCATGACAGGCACTGTACATAAAAAATCTTCTTTTTCTAAATTTTCAAACAACCTTAGTGAAACAGAAGAATTGGAAGGTCTTATGTCATTCCATATAACATAAACATATTCCCCTTTTGCTTCTTCAATTCCAATATTTATCTGTTCTCCAGCACTGCAGCTCTCTTGCAGAAGAAGAAATTTTACAAAAGGAAATTTTCTAGATACAGTTTCAAGTTCATAATTTACACCCGGGTTTTCGATTGAGATAACCTGATAAAATCCAAGATTCTCTATCTCTTTAAAAAAATCAGTTTTAAATATCGACTTTCCTCTATTAAGAACAAGAAGAGAAATCCTGTCCAGCCTGTTTTTAGTTTCAGGTTTTTCTGTTCCGCCAAGTACTGTATAGGAAATTCTTATTCTTTTAGAAGTTGTAGGTATAGTACTCATCACATTTCCTGCATATTCCGTCATATTTTTGTGCAAGGTGTTCTTTATAATATTTCATTCCGTTATCCCATATTGTTTCCAGGGAGTCAGAAAAAACATTACCCAGAACATTTTTATTTTCAACATCCTCTCTGCATAAAGGTACTGTTCCGTCATAAAGTATTGATATATCTCTTTTTAAGTGCCAGCATGCTATTCTTTTCAGGGGAGAGATGTCTGTTACTTTCCTGTCAGGAATGTATTCGCAAAAGTTATCATATTTCTGCACAATTACTTTTTTCCCTTTTGCTTTCCATGATTTATAAAACTTTTCAAGAGCAGCTTCATTTTCATTCATCCTTACTGCCTGAATATATGTTGTTTCAGGAAAATATCCAGTAAGAGTTTCTGCCATGTTAATAGCTTTTTCAAAGCCTTCGCCGCGTAACGTTTTATAAACTTCTCTGTTATCTGAATCAAGAGAAAGAATCCAGATAATTTTTTTTGTATTACATACTTTTTCCGATATTATTTTTATTGTTTCATTTTTCCATCCAAGGCCCGAAGTCTCAATCAAAAGGGTAATATTTTCATACTCCAGAGTTTTTAAAATAAATTTTTCAATATCAGGATGAGTGGAAGGCTCTCCCCATAGAGAGAGTGATATTACAGCTTCTTCTGAAAAATCAGAAATTTTATCAAGAATCAGGGAATAGCTTTCAAGACTCATAAAATTACTGCTATTTAAGAGATTGGGATTTATTATTGGATAAGGGCAGTAACTGCACGACTGAAAACATTTACCTGATATTTGTATTGCATAAAATGCAGGAACTGTGCGCAATATTTCTTCTTCTTTATTTGAAATATTGATTATTCTGTTTTCCCCTTTTATACCTGCTTTATAAAAATTTTCAAGAAGAAGAAAATTTCTTTTGGAATCTGCTGCAAGTGTGATCCTAAGCATTCTTAAATCTTTTTCTGTAAGGTGTGTTTCAATATCAAAAGAATTAATATCACGCTGTATTATAGTAAAAATTGTATCTCTTTTGATCGGAAGTTTATCTTTATCAGAAAGGACTTTTAATGCATCTGCAATCTCAACAGCAATAATTTCAGGAACAATACCGCATGGACCGCCATCCGAAAAGCTATACTGGGCACTATATACCTCGTGGTTTTTATAAATTCTTTTTGTAAGATCTGGATCAAGAAGAGGAGTATCTCCATAAATATAAAAGATATTTTTATAGTCTCCTGTGCACGATGTAGCAAATGATTCAAAAAGGAGGCTTGAATCCCATTTTTCATGACTGATAATATTGAAATTGATTTTTTCAATAATTATTTTATCTATAAGTTTTTGATATTTCTCTTTTTCCATTTCCATACATAAGATAAAAACATTATTGCATTCCGGCACAGTTTTTGAGTATTCAATAACTGTTTCAAAACTTGTGTTACCTGATGGAAGTTTCTTGAAAGCATATTCAGATAACTCTATACAATTGATAAAAAGTGAGTTTTTCATACTATTTTACTTATCGTCAATAGATATAGGTGTATAAAGGAGAATATAAGGCTTAAAATAATAGGCTAAGATACTTTTTACCCTATCAAATTATCTTGTCAAGCAATATTTTCCGTGTAATAATTAGCAAAGAGATCGCGTAAACTATATCCTTATGCAAATTAGCAGGAGATAAAATATGAAAAATAGAAATACTAAGCTTGTTTTGGGCTTAATAGTGTTGATATGTGCTTTTTTTACTACTTGTAATAATCCTATTATGGAAAAATGGTGGGATATTACAGAGGATTGTCCGGGAGATGTACCTTTAAGTGGAGTAAACTTTGCTGTTGTTTTCTTTGATGTAAAAGGGGGAACTCCTCAGCCCTACCCCATAAGAGTGCTATGGGACAATACTATCCCAAGGATTCGGATTATAACCCACCCTGATACCAACTTGGGTTTTAATGGTTGGTATGATGAAAACGGAAAACTATGGGACATGGACACACGAACTGTAAAAAAAGAAGACGATAAGGATGGAGATGGTATTATAACTCTTACAGCGCAATGGGCACCCAATTATGTTACCGTAAAATTTCAAACAAACTATGATACATTATTCAGCGCCTCATCTAATTTTCCCAAAAGCCAAAATGGTAGTGATTTAGTAGATGCTTCCGGAGTGTTATTGGCAACCCAAAAAATAATTCCAGGAGCTAAAATTACTGAACCTCCTGTCTTACCAACTAATGGCACACATGGATTAGTCGGCTGGTTTACCGAAGATGGCACGGAGATTATTGATGATGAAGGGCATTATAGCCCAAGTTGGGGAGATAAATGGAACTTTTCTGAAGATAAAGTTGCTGGTCCTCATAATAGAGAGATGACCCTTTACGCCAGATGGAGTACATATATCCGCACTATTCATTTACAGGTGAACGGTGGAACCAGACCTAATGGTCAGGAATTAACACGTGTGAATTTTACAGTATTTACAGGACTTGGTGGATCTCCTGGCGGAAAGATTATTGATCCCGGCCCCTTAGCCAGAGAAGGCTATACTTTGGAGGGATGGTATACTGATAAAGGAGTTGCATGGAACTTTGCGACAAGCTTAGTAGAGGAAGTTGATGTTTGGGAACATGGTACATTAAAAAATGACACATTTAATATTCACGCAAGATGGGCTACAAACATCTACTATGTGACATTCAATGCAGCAGGCGGAACACCGGTTCCAGCCAGACAAGAAATTAAACACGGCGACAGAGCTATAAAACCACCACCCATGACATTTTTGGAAATGGCTTTTAATGGATGGATAGATGATTCAGGCAATGATTGGGACTTCAATAAGGGAGTGACTCAAACTATGACTCTCTATGCTACATGGGTACCTAGGCAATATACTGTTAAATTTAACTTGGGAACTCCCCCTGGAGGACTCCATTCAATCTATAAAAAACCTGCAGATCAGCGTATAACTGTATATGCTTCTGAACCAATTATGCCAGCGCTTCCAACTGGAAATACAACCAATTATTCATTT
>WRCW01000183.1 GCA_009783755.1 Spirochaetaceae bacterium | reverse complement strand
TAAACATTGACAAAATTACAGTTAAAATCATTTAATATATTTGATATGACTTGGTTTTTTGAGAAAAAAAAAGAAATTGGTAAAAAAGAAATACAATCTTTGGTTTTAAAAAGTGCAGAAGAATGTTTAAAAAGAATATGCACAAATCCAAAAAAAATACTTCTTCTTCCTCCTGATATTACAAGAGCATACAGTGGCTGCGGATGGATAACAGAAATTTTATATAATTACTTTGATAAAAAATCTGAAGTATTTGTTATACCTGCCCTTGGACAGCATACCTCACATACAGAAGAGCAAAACAAGAAAGTTTTTAATACCATCCCTGAAACCAGGATATTAAAACACGATTCAGTAAAAGATGTGGAAAAAATAGGGGAAATTCCTGCTGATTATGTAAAAAAAGTAACTTTCGGAGCTGCAGACTGGAAAATACCAATAGAAATAAATAAAATTTTGTTAACTAACGAGTGGGATATAATAATAAATATAGGACATGTGGTTCCTCATGAAGTGCTTGGTTTTGCAAGTCATAATAAAAACTATCTGATAGGTCTTGGCGGGGATTCTACTATTAGTTCTACCCATATTGCCTCTGCATGCTGCGGTATTGAAAATATTTTAGGAGCGATCATCTCGCCAATAAGGCATTGCCTTAACAAGGCTGAAAATGACTTTTTTAATGGTTTGCCATTTGCATATATCCAGCTTGTAATGGCATTAAATGAAGAAGGCAAACTTATACATACAGGGTTTTACTGCGGTAAAGATTTTGATACCTATCTGCTTGCAGCTAAACAATCTATGGAGGAAAACATAATAACAGTTCCGCCTCTAAAAAAAATAGTAGCTATTATGGATAAAGATGAATTTGAAAGTACATGGGTCTCAAATAAGGCAATCTATCGCACCAGAAAAGCTTTGGCAGATAACGGAGAATTGATTATAGTAGCTCCTGGCTTAAAAAGATTTGGAGAAAACCAAAAAGCAGATAAAATGATAAGAGAGTATGGATATATAGGGACTGATAAAATTATTAAACACTGGAAAAAAGATAAAAGCCTGCAAGAAATGGCTCACATTGCAGCTCATCTTATACATGGATCTTCTGACCAAAGATTTAAAATTTACTATGCCCCAGGATATTTGACAAAAGAAGAGATCGAAAGTGTTAATTATAGTTATCTTGATCTGTCTGAAACACTAAAAAAATATCCTATAGAGAAAATGAAATATGGTTTTAATATAATGGATGATGGAGAGGAAATATATTTTATCAATTCTCCTGCATCTGGATTGTGGACAACTAAAGAAAAAATCAGCAATCTCTCTTTGTAGAATCGGTTCCGATAAGTATCTTTTTCTGGTTTTCATAACAAAGTCGCAAAGCGTATACCAGCACAACCAAATCAAAAAAAAGACACTTTCCTGCCAAGAACTGTAAAGGTATCTGACAGAAAAATGTCTTTTAAGAATCAGAAAATGTATTCAACATCATTTTCCTTTATTTACCCTGTTTTTTCTCCTGTTTTGCCTGTTTTTTTTCTTTGGCAGTTTTTAAGGGTTTTTTCTTTGTTTCTTTTTTTGCATCTTGTCCTTTTGACATAATTATCCCCTCCTTGCATTTATAATTCTAATATATAATAATTTTATTTTTTTTCAACAATTTTTTTTAATTAAAAAGAATTCAAGCAAAAAATATATTTTATTTTCTGAATTTTCTAAGCCTCAAGGCATTTAGAACAACTGAAACAGAAGATAAAGACATTGCTCCAGCTGCAAGCATGGGATTTAAAAGAGGACCTCCAAAAAGACTTAGAACACCTGCTGCCACAGGTATCAAAAGAATGTTATATCCAAATGCCCAGAAAAGATTTTGTTTTATATTTTTTATTACTGCTTTTGAGAGTAATATCGCAGATAAAACATCTGCAATATTGTTGTTGACAAGAATAATATCTGCGCTTTCAATTGCAACATCTGTTCCGCTTCCTATTGCAATACCTGCATCTGAAGCTGCAAGAGCAGGCGCATCATTTATCCCATCGCCTACCATAGCAACAAATAACCCTTTTTCCTTAAGCTGTGTAACTTCAGCTGCTTTTCCATCAGGAAGGACTTCTGCTTTTACTTCATCAATTTCAACTTCCTGCGCAATACTATTTGCAGCTTTTTGATTATCTCCTGTGATCATATAAGTTTTTATACCCATTTTTTTAAGAAGTTTTACAGTATCACAACTTTCTTCTTTTAAATTATCCCTTAGTGCAATAAGCCCTGAAAGTTTCCACAATCCATCTGCTTTTATTGCCATATAGATAACAGTTTTTCCTTTTTCGGAAAATTCCTCGCCTTTAGCAAAAATTGTTTCTATATTATCTGAATTTTTTAAAATCTCTTTTTCTGTTAGAAATTTTTTTGTTCCTGCTAAAACTTCGATATTTTCCATTCCAAAGATATTTTTAAGTCCTGAGTAAATGCCTCCTCCTGGAATGTATTCAAAACTTACAGGTTTACTAAGCGTTAAACCATTTTCCAGAGCTTCTTTAACAATTGCCTTGGCAAAAGGGTGCTCTGATGGGGTTTCAACAGAAGCAATAATCGACAGAAATTCATCATTGGTAAAACCTTCAGAAAAAATATTAGTGACTTTTGGTTTTCCTTCTGTAAGAGTTCCTGTTTTATCAAATAGAATTGCATTTACTTTTGAGGCAACTTGTAAAGCCTCTCCGCTTTTTACCAATATTCCAAGCTCGCTGCCCCTGCCTATACCAACCATTACAGCAATAGGTGTTGCAAGGCCAAGCGCGCATGGGCATGCTATTAGAAGCACAGATGTAAGAATAGTAACTGAGAATGTTATCCCTTTGCCTGCTATAATCCATAAACAAGCTGATCCTAAAGCTATTAGCAATACAGCAGGAACAAACCATGCAGCGATATTATCTGCAAGACGAGCTATCGGAGGTTTTTTGTTTTGCGCATCTTCAACAATTTTTATAATTCTTGCAAGAGTTGTATCTTCCTTGACATGAGTTGCTTTAAAAAGAAAAGATCCTGTTTTATTTATACTTCCGCCTGTTACATTATCTCCTGTTATTTTTTCCCGAGGAATACTTTCGCCGGTAAGCATAGACTCATCAATAACAGCGTGCCCCTCAGTAATAGTACCATCAACAGGTATCCTCTCCCCAGGACGAATTTTCATAATATCGTGTTTTTTAAGTTCTGATACTGCGACATCTTTTTCATTTCCATCAATAACGATCGTTGCTGTTTCAGGTGTAAGATCCATCAGCGCTTTTATTGATTTTCCTGCTCTGCTTTTTGCTTTTGCCTCAAGCAGTTTTCCAAGAAGAACAAGCGTAATAACAACACCTGCTGTTTCAAAATAGAGATGATGCACAGCATCGATATCACCAATTATAATTCGCACAAGGCTAATAATGCTGTAGATCAAAGCAGCAGAACTTCCAAGAGCAACAAGGCTATCCATATTTGGTCGGAATTTAACAAGAGCAGGATAACCAGAAACAAAAAATCTTCTTCCAGCATAAAGAGCAGGAAGCACCAGAATAAAACTTACAATCCCATAAGCAAGAGGATGTTCCATGGGTTTTAAAAAAGAGGGGAATGGAAAATCAAGTCCTGTCATTGGAACCATTGCAATATAAAACAGCGGAATAACTGCAGCAGCTGCAAAAATAAGATCCCTTGCCATTATAGCGAGCTCATTTTTTTCTTTTTCGCTTTTTTCTTCTGCCTCAACAGGAGTGAAT
>WRCW01000182.1 GCA_009783755.1 Spirochaetaceae bacterium | reverse complement strand
TAATTATTTAATTGAAATAACTCTTCTGCGGATAATTTATCACCAATTGGAAATAATAAATATGAATAAGAAGGATTAAATAAAATCAATCTGTCAAAATAAATTGTATATTCTAACTTAAATTGCAAACCCCATGTAAATATATTGCAAATATTAAAGTCACAATTTTCAGAAGAATAGTTTTTTAAAAAACTATATATGATATCAAAATCACTAAATGTAAGAGGTTTTAAAGAATCATATATACTATCTGTTTCTATTTTCATGAAAATGCCATATTTATTTTTTTAATGTAAAAGGTATATAATCAGTCATTTGCGAAAAGCCATATTTCTGATAAAACAAAACTGCTTGCGGTTCGCTAACAGTGGTTATCCAATTAATATTTTTACTTTTTAAATATTTTATTAATTCATCCATTATTAATACACCAATTCCTTTTCCTCTAAACTCATTTAATACCATAACATCCTGTATATATGAATCACAGGCTCCATCGCTGATAGCTCTGCCCATTCCTATTAATCTGTCTCCTATAGATGCCACAACAAAGCAAAAAGAGCCATGTATGATTTTATTTATAAGATCCGGGTCTTTATTATCAGTATCCTCATTCCACCAGCCAGCTTCTCTGTATAGATTTTTTATTTGTTCTGTATCAGCAGTTTTTATTATTTCGATTTTTATTTTTTCATCCATAAATGTTATAACCTTTACATTTATTTAATCAATTGTACAGTTTAGTGAATTATTAAATTAATGAGCGTAAGATATGCCTCAGAGCAAGTATTTTCTTAAAACCCTTAGAAGCTCGTCAATGTCCAGTGGTTTACCCACATGACCGTTCATGCCTGCATCAAGACATTTTTTAATATCCTCTTTAAATACGTTTGCGGTTGTTGCTATCACCGGAATGGTCGATGCTTTGGGTATATTCATAGCACGAATAAGGCGAGTAGCTTCGTATCCATCCATTTCCGGCATCTGCAAATCCATAAGAATCAGATCGTATTTTTCCTGGTTTTCAACGAACATCCTTACAGCTTCCTTGCCATTCTCTGCGCAATCTATTTGCAGATTTGTGGCTTCCAATAGAGTGATTACGATTTCCCGGTTGATCGCTACATCTTCAGCAAGCAGGATATGGCGTCTGGAAAAATCAGTGCTTAACAGCAGGTCTTTTTCCTCATCACCTGCCGTAAGTCGTTCGCCGGTGTTTTGGCTTTCGGGCAGATAACTAAGTGTTATAATAAAGGAAAATATAGCGCCTTTTCCCAACTGGGAGTTGATCCAGATATTCCCACCCATCAGCTCAATGATATTCTTGGAGATCGTAAGCCCAAGTCCTGTTCCGCCGTATTTTCGGGAGGTGCTGTTATCTGCTTGTTCAAAAGCATTAAATATCCGCTCCTGCTGTTCGTGTGATAAGCCGATGCCATTGTCCATTACATCGAACTGAATCGTTACTTCTTTGTCAGTACATTTCTCCAAATGAGCAGAAAGGGAGATAGTTCCACATTCCGGTGTAAATTTGCAGGCATTTGAGAGCAAATTTGTAATTACCTGAACCAGTCGCTGATCATCCGCGATCAATGTATTGGGAATAGCAGGATCAATGTTGATCGTAAAGTTCTGGCTTTTTTCCTCCATACGGTGTGAGACTACATCTTTGACCTGAAGGATCATTTCAGAGAAATGAAATGTAACAGGGGATATCTCCAGTTTGCCTGATTCTATCTTGGAAATATCAAGCACATTGTTGATGATCTTTAGCAGATGTGTACTGGCTGTTTCAATCTTGTCAAGTGCATAATCCTTTCGTTCCTTGGTTTCCACAGCTTTGCCTATAGTCACCATGCCGATAATAGCATTCATTGGGGTGCGTATTTCATGTGACATGCTGGCGAGAAAAGCGCTTTTTGCGCGAGTAGCAATCTGTGCTTCTTCAAGGGCTTTTGAAAGTGTCTGCATATATGCCTGTTCTGTTTTAATCATCTTGCGGAAAAACATCACTATAATTATCAACATAATTATGTATGATGAAATAAGCAGCAGCAGGATGAGAAAGGACATCCTCGCAAGGGTCTGCTCCATCTCAGAGACAAGGTTATTAGACCAAATATAGCCAATTACCTTGTTGTCGCGCACAATTGGCAACATGGCATTCATAATATTCCCGCGCACCATGGTGCCCATGGTAACTTCGGAGATACCTGTTGCCATGACCCGTCGTCCAGGATGGTTCTCGCCAATGGGAACACCTATTGTGTGCTGGTAATTGGAAGAAGGACCATAAGTAAGTATAGCATCCAGCTCTCGCGAATAATAACCTACACCCAGCCCTTCAGATGACTGAGCAACTTCGTCGGTGATCTTGCTTAGCGCCTTGTTCAGAGTCATGATCTGCTGCTCCCGTGGCGCATCCTGCATTCCGGCGTTTATCAATATTTCATTGTATCCGCCATCAATAAGCTGGGAATCAAGTATTTTGGCTTTTGCTAAAAGGCTCTCTTTTTTTTGCGCATAGAAAATACCTTTATTAACATTATTTACTATATACCAGATCGATATAAATGGGATGCAGAGGCACAAAGCAAGTATGATCATCATTTTTCCGTGATGTTTTAGTATGTTGGCATCATTCATATCTGCGCCCAGCCTGAAAGCAAATAGTTTTTTCATAATTAATTCCTATCATTATTATAATCTTTACATCAAAAAAACACCACAAAAATACTTTTAATATTTAAAGAAATTTATTTAATGAATTGTATATATATTTATACTATCAGGAAATAGTCAAAATGTAGCTAAATGCGGCAATAGCTTGGTGAAAACCTGGCTACTTTAAACATGATAAGATTATAAATCTATCTGAAAAGTGAGATACTCTACTGATTTTTCATAGCTAATTATTGTTTATTGGCATTTATGCTAATTATCTATATAGGTTTATTAACCACTATATTACTAAAATGCTATTGCTGTTTTGTAATCAGTATATCCCCAATGTGCTGTGAATATGTATTCAGCAGAAGGTATGTGACGAATAATTTCTCTTGATGTTGTTGCCTGAGCATGATCCATATCAAATAAAGCAGGTACCGGCACCATCTTGTTATCTTTTAAGCTCAGAATATCTCCGGTGAACAAGTACTTATCATTGATTAAATAAGCCATTGTTCCACTGGTATGACCTGGAACAAGAATACCTTCAATTTTTAAATTTCCTATTTTAACTATCTGTCTATCTTCCAGAAGTGTGTAGTCGGTGCGGGAAATTGAATTGCCAAAGAACAGGAATTTGGATTTTTTGCCGTTTATCATTTTCTCTTCTTCTTTCGACATATAAAGCTTAGACTTGCCAAAAAGATTCAATGCTCCTACATGGTCTCCATCAGTATGAGTCAGGAATACGGCAGTTACATCTTGAGGATCAATACCTAACTTTTTCATCTGTTCTGCCACAGGCTTTTGATCTGTTGCACAGTCAATAACAATGTATTGTGTATTGTCCTGGATTATGAAGATATTGGCAAAATCATCTCTTGCGACGAAAATATTGTCCATGACCTTTCCTGTTTCCATAGGAGTAAATCCGGACAATTCAGATTTCATTTTCAGTGACATTCCTGTAATTACTAATATCAATATACCAATGATAATGCCGATGATTATCAGAATTCTTTTAACAATTTTACTCATTCTGCTTTTCCCTTTTTACCTTCTTTATTTAAAACTATCATCCAAAAGCTTATTCTAAAAAAACCACTCTTACTATATTTATTTAAAAATTATTTGTCAATTTGTAATTTTG
>WRCW01000181.1 GCA_009783755.1 Spirochaetaceae bacterium | reverse complement strand
TGCTCTACCCATACACAGGGAATATCTGAATAAATTTGATCAAGTTGTTTGGAGATTATATCTTGCCTAAAAACAAATTGATGTCGTGTTTTATCCCATACACCTCCTTTTCCTGCAAGAAGACGGAATAGCGGTTTGTCATAATCAAAAAAAGGGATCCGAACAATATCAGATTCACAAAAAAGATAAACAACTTCCATAGATAACTCCACATAATAAATAATATTATTCCTTTGGATATAACTACCAATTTTTATTTTCGATTCAGTTTTTTTATCTTTTTCTTCATCAAATTGAAGTAAACAGCAGGTTTGCATACCGCTAGAATGTGGGCGAAGGATACATGGGAGCAAGCGCAGCGACTGAACTAGTAAAACTGGAACCCGAGCCGTCCGATCAGGGTTGTGAGCAGTTACCGTTTGTTAAGCGCTGGTTTTGCTTTGTGAAATATTTATTATTCTATTTCAATATGAATAATATTTATATAACTGCTTCGATCTAAATAATAAAATATTATTGCTCCAGATCGTTTAACTTCATTAAATATTAAATTTATTTCATTTAATTAATTATAACATTTGCAATAATATTGTCAATTATATAAACAGGGCATTTCGCTTAACGTTGTTGGTAACTTTACGTTTAGGGCAGATAATAGGACTTTGCAAAGCAAGTGCTCCATGCCTAAGCTGTTGAGAAGAAAAACTGTGTAGAAGGCAAAAGCTCAAATCTGGTTTTTCATAGCCCGAAGTCGACCAAAAAGAGAGGCGAAGCGTATGTCGTTTGTTGTGCGAAGGGCAAACGTGCACTATTGGTTTACTGTATACTTTTTACGGCTTCCTATATAATGTTTTTCCAGCGGTAGCTCCCCACGCTGCTATAGATCCATCAGAAGAAACAACAACTAATGTCGTAGTAGTTAAATTATTATATTCAATGAGAGTTCCAAATAAATTATAAATCCTGCCAGCAGCTTCACTTGTTTTAGAATATGAAGGAGAAGGATTGAATAGGTTAAACGCTCCTTGATCCCAAAATCTTCCATCGGCTGCAACTCTAAAATTTGGTTGAGTTAATTCAGAATCATTATACCATGTACCTACTAAATTAGCAGGTATCCCCCCGCTACTGCCATTAGGTGTACCGGTGTCACAAGTTGTTAATAGAAATCCAATTAATAAAACAAGGTAAATAACACAAAAAAATTTAATAGTTTTTTTCATAAAATGCATTCCTTTGTTTGTAAAATGAAATTATCCTCAACGAGGCTAAGTAATAATAATGACAATAAATAATTTATATTATTTTGTTAAATTGTCAATATCCTTTGTTAACTTCTACAATAATTTGGCTTGCCTAACGCATAACGTTTAAGATTGACGACGTTTGGGGCAGGTAATAGAGCTTTGCGTAGCAAAGACCCCTGCCCCAAATGTGGCGCAGAAAAAACCACATAAAGGGCACAGCCTGACTGCGGTTTTTCGGAGCCCGGAGGCGGCGAACAGCCGCCGGATCGTTAATTGTGTGTTATATGCCGTTTGACCTACACAATATATTATAATCAAGGTTTCTCGCTTATGGGTTTGATTATTGTTGAATATTCATTCCATTTTAATGCTGTTTTATATGCATTTATACTGCCGTCTGGAACATAAATAAAAGCAGCGGTGCCATTAAAATTTGGACCACCAGGATAACCACCAACAAAAAAATTACCCCAATAAGTCTGACCAAATCTATCCTTTGCTTCTGGAGGAGTTAGTGCTCTGATAATAACAACCGTTTCAGAAGACACCCAAAAAACATGCATCCCTAAATTAGTAATTGATGCTGGTAAATCAATCAATGCAAATACACCTCCATAGAAAGCCATTGTCCCAATTTGTTCTAAATTAACAGGTAAAACTACAGAGTTCAGTTCGTAACAATGATGAAATGCATATTCTTTTATAATAAACAGAGAGCTTGGTAATGTTATTGATTTTAATGATGTGCAAAAAGAAAAAGCTCCAACTCCTATACTGGTTACAGTTTCTGGTAATATTATTGATACAAGGTATTTTCTATTTGATTCCCCCTTATAAGTTTCTTGATAAGCATCACCTGATAAATCTCCAATTGATGTACCTCTACAACCACTTAAATCAAGATTGATATATTTTCCGCATATAAAAGGAAGAATAACGCCTAATGGATCGCCGTTTAATTCAAGACTTTTAAGGCTTATATTTAAAACAACATCATGAGGAGTGTCAGCATCGTTTGACGGAAGTAAAAGTAATTCTGTCATTAAAGATGCAAGTGCCAAAGAATCATCTATTATTGGTTCAAACTGACTGTAATTAACTGTTCCTATACCATTACTAAAATTTACCATTGTCCAACTATACATAGGAATAATTAAGTCTGTTATACTCCCGGCTGTATTTAACAGAAGCACCGGGAATAATCCGGAATTTGTAAAGTAGTCCTCAACTAAAGTCGCATTTACCCATTTGTAAAGAGGAAAAGAATTATCTGTACTAACAGATGCTCCGACAGCTATATAACTGCCATTTGTGTATGCATCAACAATCTCATTGAACGTTGAAATATCAGTACCTGTTGAAAATAAATAAACAGCACGAGTCCCATTATTTGGCAAGCCATCAATTGTCAAGGAACCTTTTGTGCCTTGATTGATATTATTATTATTATTATTACTACTACCATCATCACAACCAAAAAATGATAAAGTCAATAAAATCATGACAAATTGAAAATATCTTTTCATAACTTAAAACCTCTTTATATATAATTATCTTATCCACATACTTGTTTGTATGCCAAAATATTGATATTGTCAATATTTGCTGAATAATTATGCCAAATGGCATATAACGTATTATAAACGTACTTTATATAATTACCTTCTGCTGTATCAAAAGCGAACTTCGTATAATTTTCACTAGTGAATATAACGCAAAGTAAAAGTTCGTGTTATATGCAAAACAATTGTTAATGCGAAGTTTAAATTAATTATAAAATATTAAACTATGCTGTCAAAAAGACTGTGAATAGAAGTTTTCTTATGAATATTTGCTCGGCGAATGGCTTTATCAAATATTTCCTAAATCGCTTATTCTGTAAAGTTGCGTTTTAAGTAATTCATTTTTCAGTTATTTATTTGTTCCAATAAAAAATCTGGAGCAAAATCAACTGCATTATCCCAACATAGTGTATTTAAGTTTACTTTTACTGTTTTAAATAATTCTTTATCCAACAATTCTTTTACTATTTCTCTATGATCTTTTTCTAAAATACTTTTAAAATCTATTGTTCCTTTTGCTCCATTATTAAATTCAACACATATATTATAATCATTTTTTAATTCAGCATTAATTATAGATACTACTTTATCCTCCTTAAACCAATGGTTGTATTTTATTAAATTTTCTAGTTTTTTGTATTAAGTCTCAATTTTCTGTTAGCTCATCTTTGTACATTTCAGTCCATTTTAATGCAAGTCCTAAGATATGTGGTGGTAATTTTCCATTCAAAATAGCCAGTGTTTTTATTTCTATTTCAGCATCATATTAATTGTATAAGACATGAAAATGTGGTGGATGGTGATCATTAAAATACATCACTATAACCATACCTAAAAAACGGCTTAATTCTGGCATGTTTGAAAAATAACATGTTTATAATTAATAAGTCAATGCTAATTCACAGATCAATTCAAGTCTTAAACTATAAATATATTTCTCTATCTCCCAAATTTGAAGCAGAAAGAACAATCACCAAGTTAATAGCATCAGGGAAATAAATTGAAGAGTAAAAAAATATCCATAATCATTTTTAGTTTAATCGCGATCACTATAGTCGCAACTC
>WRCW01000180.1 GCA_009783755.1 Spirochaetaceae bacterium | reverse complement strand
TCATCTGTTCTCTTCTGGAGTACAGCCCATGAAAGAGGAGGATTTGTTGTGCATCCTTTAAAAGCCCATTGAGAAACAGGAGCATCGAGAAACATAGAGTTTACTTCTTTTTTAAACCATTCCTGATCTTCTGCAGGAAGTGATTTTGGGAATGATTCAACAAAATTCGGCCATACAAGCGGTGATGAATCCCACCATATTTCGGTTTCAGGATTTAATGCCTGAATTCTTCTCCATACATTTTCCATCATAATAATTTCTCCTTAGCAAATGTTATTTTTTAATTTTTGCAACATATTCTTTTACGCCTTCAACAAAGTTTTTGTTATCTTCTTTTATTGAAATTGTAATTCTGAACCAGCCATTTCTTCCGTATATATCTTCCTGGTTTCTAAGGATAAGTTTTTTGGTTTTAAGTATATAATCAACAAGTTCTTTTCCAACGATACCTGCATCTGTACCATCAAAAAGCATATAGTTGCCGTAAGATTCAAAAACTGTAAGTCCAGGAATCTTGCTAAGTTCATCTGATATCCATTTAACCTGCTGATTATTAAAATCTACTCTTTCCTTAAGAGCTGCCTGATCATTAAAAGCAGCATAGCATGCCCAAAGAGTAATTGTACTAACGTTCCATGGAATAAGTGTTCCAGATATTTGCTTAATAACTTCTTTAGCTGCAAGCAGATATCCAAATCTTAATCCTGCAAGACCGTATGCTTTTGACATAGTTCTTGTAATCATTACATTGGGGAACTCTTTAATAAGTTTAACCATTGATTTGCCATAACCTGCAAATTCAATATATGCTTCATCAACTACAAAAGGAATTCCTGTCTGTGCAATTTTTCTAAAACCTTCTTCAGGCATAAAGTTTGCTGTAGGATTATTGGGGTTAGCAACAACAATAATTTTTGTTTTTGGAGTAATAGCTTTAATAATTCCATCCGGATCAAAAACAAATTTTTTATTTTCAAGTTTCATAGGTACAGAAACGAGCTTTCCGCCATTAACTTCGCATCTTAATTTGTAAATACCAAAACATGGGGTGTGCTGGATAACTTCTTCACCTGCTCCGGCAGCGATAAAACTTCTCCAAACCATATCATAAACTTCGCTTGATCCGTTTCCAATAAGAACATTATCAGCATCAGCAAGTCCATTAAGTTCTGCAATTTTATTTCTGCAGATAAGCCCCTGATCAGCATAAAAATTTCCCATTTTAGCATATTTTTCAATTGCTTCCAAAACAGATTTTGCAGGGGGAAGAGGGTTTTCATTAGACATCATCCTGTGTAATGATGAATCCTTCCATGCAAGTTCAATATGGGGGGATATATACATAGGGATCCCTTTAAGCCACGGAACAAAAAAATCTTCGATCTTCTTCATTCTTTTCTCCTTAAAAAATATTTATAAATAGCAAATAATTATTTGCAAATTGTGATTCATATTCTTACATAACTTCCTGTTTCTACCTGGAAAATATAACGGTCTCCTCTGTAATACGAATAAAGAACTTCAAGGCACTCTCCCTTTGCATTAAATGCTCTGCTTTTATAAAAAATACAAGGGATATCCCGCGAGATCATAAGTTTTGAGGCAATATACTTCGCTGGTTGTACTGCCTGGAGTGTCCTTATAGAATGGTCAAGGTCAACGCCGAATTTGTCAACAAGAATTTGATACATTGAACCATTTATTTCCATATCAAGCAGCAAGTTAAATTTTACAAATGAATAATATTGTATTTCATAGAGAAAAGGTGTTTTATCGGCAATCCTTAATCTTTCAATTTTAACTGCCAATTCCCCGGATTGAAGACCTAATGCAGCTGCAATTTCTATAGAAGGAATAATTTTTTCTTGTGATATTATTTGACTTTCTGTCTCAAGACTGTTTCTTGTATCAAGTTCAAAGTCATCGACAAAACTTGTCATTTTTGCTAGTTGTCTTACAGGAGCAAGCGCTTTTTTTCTTCTTACAAAAGTTCCAACCCCTTTTTGTTTTTCAAGAAGTCCCTGTTGCACCATAACAGAAATTGCATGTCTTATTGTATTTCTGTTAAGCTGAAATTTTTTTGAAAGCTCCCCTTCTGATGGTAGTTTAGCGCCCACATCATATCCAGAACACTGAAGCATATTTGAGATCCAGTTAACTACCTGGATATACATTGGGACTGGATTTTCTCTGTCAACTATTATTTCATCTTTCACTTGTCTACCTATGTAACTAAGTATACACACATTTTTTTCAATTGTCAAATTAATGTATTCAGTGAAAATAAAAATTTTAAATATAAGAATATTTTTCAGAAAAGATAACTTTTTTTAATTATATTTTAATTTTTAATAATATTTTTTCAGTAACAGGTGTCTCAACAGAGAACTCTTTCCCCATCCTTACTATTTCATAACCAAATGCATCTATTTCTGTTTTTGATTTTTTCTTTTCAATATCAAGTTGGAATGATGTTTTTGCATCTTTATCAATTTTTTCAGCTATTTTTATAGAATCAGCTTCTGTATCTTCTGGCAGTAATATATTTTTCTTTTCTGCAATTTTCCTGATTTCTGCCATTATGGCACAAAAGTCCTGTTTAAAATCTTCATTTTGAACAATACCATTTATTGTAATATTGTTGGCAGCAGTAATCAAAGCTGCAGGAGCAATAAACATATATTTTTTCCATATCGCAACCTGAGGATCTTCTACCCAATTAAATTTGATACCCATGTTTTGAAAAAAAGATATTATCTCTGAGCTATCATATCCAGAATTTTGCGGGTCTGGACCTGAAACAATTCTTGCAATATTACCCATCATTTTAATTACACCTGGTTCTTCAATTTTGGAAGAAAGATATACACAGCTTGGGAGAATAATCCCTTTTGGGATTATTTTTCTTATCTTTTCTTCATTGCCTACACCATTAAGAAAAGGCATTATTACTGTGTCAGAAGATATTTTTTCTTTAAGCGATTCTACTACCTGCTGCAGATCGTAACCTTTTACTGCAACTATAAGAAGATTTAATATGCTAAGGTCTGATACTTTTTGTGTTGCAACATTTGGCATACATGTTATCGGCTCTCCATCAAAAGGTTTTATTGTAAGCCCATTTTTCTGTATTGCTTCCAGATGAGCCCCACGAGCTACAAAAACAATATTCCTCTTGTCTTTATAATTGCCTGTGATATTCAAGGCTATCATTCCGCCAAAATAGCCTCCTACACCACCGATACCAGCTACACAAATATTATTATAAGCATCGCTTTTATGAAGATTCATCTCTGACTCCTTTTGAATAAATATAAAATACACTTCATCAGTTGTCTATAGCTTTATAATTATTCCAATACACGAAAGATTACCTGCTTTCCTTGACTATATCTCATCTTTATGCAGATTCTGTACTTCATCTTACAGGTTTTGCTCTTTTGGGATCTTCGAGCAGCACAACTATTTTGTCTATTTTTTCAATCTGCATTTATTTTTTATACTATCTATCCGGAAATCTTCTCTAAAAAAAAAGGCTGATACAATGATCAGCCTTTTTAAAATCAATTTTTATGCAACAGCAAGTTTCTTTTTCTCCGCATTATATCTTAACACATGTAATGTCCCTCCAACAGTGTTAAACGCAAGCATTGCTAATGCACTATAATCTTTGAATACAAATAAACTGATTATGGCTGCAACAAAGAGCGTTATTTCTATAATATTTAGTTTTAGAAGCCAATAGAGTTTGCTAAGCATTATTATTGGAAAAATAAACAGTATAAGTATAGATGTATGATGAAGTATTGTTAAAAGAGACATATTATTTATAAGCAGCCCGGGAAAAAATACAAACAGGAATGGTATTACATAAATAAATGGCGCCATT
>WRCW01000179.1 GCA_009783755.1 Spirochaetaceae bacterium | reverse complement strand
ATGTTTGTATGGGATTTGGTATTTACATCAATAGCAGGATTGAAGTTGAAGGGTGGGATATTCAATTAGCTTTGCAAAATTTCGTAAAACAGAAATGGTCTTCGCTAGCCTCTCGCGTGGGCTCTTCAGGCATACTAAAATCAATTATCTTTATTTCAATAGGATTATTTTTTATTCTTTCGCCAATTCAGAGCAGCTATGCAGAACAAGATCCGCGTATCCTGGAACAGAATAAAATAGAAATCAGCAATGATGCACCTGTGCCTACAGATGTTTTAAAGCAGATTCTAAGTTCCCCGGACTTTGGCGGTAACACGGATACCTGGGGCATCAGGCTCAAAAACCAAAGAGAACCAAAAGAGCTGCCAAAAATCAATTTGTCCCTGATCGAAAAAATAAAAGAATTTTTCGGGCTTTTACTTTTTGTGGTTTTTATTGCAGCAATTATATTTGCTGCTGGATATATAATATTAAGGCTTTATAAGTTAAGAAAAAGCAACGCAGAGAGCGCTAAAAAAGAAAGAAAATGGAAAAGCTCTTATTTATTGCCAGCAGATGCAATAGATCCAGAGGAGCTACTTACAGAAGCAGCATTGCTGCATAATCAAGGGAAGATCCGCGATGCCTGGGCCAAATGTTTTTTAGCAGCTATTGTTATCTATTCAATACAAAGCAATTTGGAATTTCCTCTTGATGCAACAGAATATGATTGCTTATCTATAGTCAGAAAAGCAAAAGCCAGCAATGTCGAAGAGTTTGGCGATCTTGTTTTATCATGGACAGACCTTGCGTATGGTGGGAAAACACCAGATACCGGTATTTTTGAAAAATCAATTGAGTTTTGCATTTCTCTAAACAAGCTGGAAAAGGCGCCTTCTCATGCGTAAATATACAATCCCATTTTTTTTGATTATAACAGCTCTGGCAATTCTTATTGTTTTTGCATATAACTTTTTTGAAATTCATGAAACAACTGTATATAAAAGAGCTTCGCGCCAGGTGAGGGCAAATGAATATCTTGCAATGGAGCAGTGGCTTAAAAAGACAGGCCATCCTGTCCGGGTTATCTCTTATGCAAATAGCTCCATACTCCTTTCTGCTTCGGAAAAAAGTGCAATAATCTTTGCTTCTCTTTTTGACTGGCAGCAGGATTCATATAGTAAACTACAACAATGGGCAGAGGATGGCGCTAACCTTATTATCTGTCTGGATATTGAAGAAATTGAAATTGAAAAACAGGGTATTACAGGCTTCTTGTCAGAACTTGGAGTAGTTGTAAATTATAATGGATCTGAAACACAGGAAAACAATCATCGTTCGAGCAACGATGATTTTCCGACCTTAGACAGCTCTGTAAGTTTTACAATTTTAAAGCCGCTTGCCAATTATACGGAAAAGAGAACAGAGACCATATCCAATGTATCAGGAAAAATAAAACTGGTGCGCGTGCCTATAAAGAAAGGATCTATAACATTATGCGGCACTCCTGTTTTTATGAAATCCCATAATCTTAATAAAGAAAAAAATGCCATGCTTAGCTGGCACCTTACCGGCGAACAGGACATTGAAAAAAAAGGGCTGCTTTTTGTCAGAGGGATAAAAACTTCACCAGGCTTCTTTGGCAAACTTGCAGAAAGAGGAAATTATTTTCCGCTTCTTATATCTGTTCTTGTTCTGATAGCCACAGGATTTTGGATGGTTATCCCTGTTTTTGGATCACTTGCAGGAGATATGGATGCGGAGCAAGAACGTGAACGACGGGGAAAACCAATGCAGGAACGATTTCTTGCAGAAGCCCGTTTTCTAAAAAAATATAAAAGGTTAGGAAGTTATCTTGAAATTTACTATCTCTCTTTAAAACAAAGGTTTAGACAACAGTACGGAGAAGTAGTCGATGATGAATCATCTTTTTTTCTAAGATTAGCAGAAATCTGCGATCTGAATAAAAATGATGTCGCAGAAGCGCTTGCTCCTTCAGCAAGAAGAGGGCGCTTGACAAACCAGGAATTTATAAAACACATCTATACTATAGAAACCATAATGGAGCGGTTATGAAAGAAAAACAGATTTATACAATAGAATCAGCTGCAGCTGCTATTGAATCACTCAGAAATGAAATTGCCAAAGCTTTTATTGGACAGAAGAATCTTGTCGAGCTTACAATGATTACACTGCTGGCAGGGGGGCATATTCTTGTTGAAGGTGTTCCCGGGCTTGGAAAAACACTTCTTGTCCGTGCCATTGCACAGGCTATGGGTGGCAATTCAAAACGGGTACAGTTTACTCCTGATCTTATGCCAAGCGATATAACAGGCAACATTATGCTTAATTCTTCAACAGGTGATTTTGTAACAAAAAAAGGGCCTCTCTTTGCCCATCTTTTTATTGCTGATGAGATCAACCGGGCTCCTGCAAAAACCCAGGCAGCTCTGTTTGAAGCAATGCAGGAATTCCAGGTAAGCCTCGATGGGGTAAGCCATCCTCTACCTAAACCTTTCATGGTTCTGGCAACGCAAAATCCTTATGAACACGAAGGGACATATCCTCTCCCTGATGCGCAAAAGGACCGCTTTCTTATGAAAGTTCTTGCTACTTATCCAGAGAAAGAAGAAGAAAAGGAGATGGTCTGTCGCATATTATCTGACAACACAGGAGCAGAGCTCTCTGTTTCTGCTGTATCTCAAATACTAGACCCAAAAGAATTCATGGCTATACAAAATTTAACTTCCTCTCTGCGGGTCGATCCTTCTATTATAGATTACACTGTAAGGCTTGTTGCAACCACCCGCTCTGAACCTTCAATACAGGCAGGCGCAGGGCCACGGGGAAGTCTTGCGTTGATACGGTGCGCAAGAGGAAGAGCTCTTATGAATGGCAGGGATTTTATTTTACCTGATGATATAAAAGCAGTAGCTTTGCCAGTTCTTGGCCACAGGATCACCCTTTCAGCAGAGAGTGAGCTTGAAGGATTAACAGAAGCCCAAATAGTAGAAAATATTATTGCAAAAACTGAAACTCCCCGCCCTTCATCTCTTGAAGATCCAGACTTTCGTCGGGATGACAAAGGTATGCCTCGGAATAGCAAAGGTGCACATCTGGATGACAATGGTACACATCATGATGACAGCGCCCGCACCAACGAAAGTCAGGAGCAAGCCTAAACATGAAACCAGGACCAGCTCTGTTTGTCGGAGCAATTTTATGGCTTTTACTCGGAGCAGGAGGATTTTTCTCTGCCCCTTTATCTCTTATCTGGTTTTTATCAGGAGTTATTGCTCTGCCAATTATCATTATAGACGCTCTTTTTTTAGCTCTTATGATCGATACTCTGGAAATAGAGCGAAGTATTAATACTTCATTAGCGCTTGGCGAGGCATCAACAGTAAAGTTAAAAATAAATAGAAGCAACAGAAGATTCTTGCCAACAAAAATAAAACTTTTTGATATTTATCCTTCTTCCATGGCATGCCAGGTTTTTCCTGTTGTTCTTGACAGAAATGGACTGAAAAAAAAATCTTCTCTTGTTTTTGAATATTCTGTTCTCCCCGTGCAACGGGGTGAGTGGGAATTCCAGACTCTTCATCTTCTTTTTAGTTCGCCACTTTTCTTCTGGCAGCGCAAAGTCATCCACACTGTAAAAACCAAAGGAAGAACATACCCTGATTTTAAAAAAATGGTTACTCTTGCAGGAGAGGATCTTAAAGGGATACTTGAGCGGGTTGGTCTTAAAAACATAAGAAAGCGGGGACATGGTCTTGAATTTCAAAGCTTAAGAGAATATCAACCTGGAGACCCGGTAAAAGCAATAGATTGGCGCGCAACAAGCAGAAGGCAAAAACCAATAATAAGAGAATATCAGGAGGAACAGGATCAGCAGATTCTTTTTCTTCTTGATACAGGATACAGGCTCCACAGAAGAGAAGGAGAATAT
>WRCW01000178.1 GCA_009783755.1 Spirochaetaceae bacterium | reverse complement strand
GTTTTGTATGGTAAACATGTTGTCGAAAGTTTCCTGCTCTTTTACATGAAGGGTTTTGTAGAATTCATTATCTCTGCTTGTTATTTCCATTTTTGGTAAATTTCTGTCTTTAACATGAGGCATGACAACAGGGCAGATCATCATTATGCCGCCAACTCTTTTGGGATATTTTTTTATAAACATTCTTGCAAGGTAGGAGCCATAAGACTCAGATGCAATATAAAAAAATTCTTCGGTAATTGTTTTATCAATAAATTCTTCGATAATGTTATAGATGTCATCTGTTGTTGTTATTTCTTTTTTTAAAACAGTTTCACCCATTCCAGGAAGGTCAAAGTAAATTCTTTTCCAGTTATTTTCTGTTGTAAAAATATTTTCCATACACCCTTTCATGAGCCTGTGGTCGCACCAGTTACCATGGATCATAAGCATCGGTTTTCCGCTTCCTATTATTTCTGTGTAAATGTCCGCATGGTCGAGGTTTATAAACATACTAAGCTGCCCCTTGGTGTTTTTGTTGGTGATTAATTATATGAAGTATTATAACACCCGTGACCTATACGGGAAAGAGAAAAAAATCTGTAAAGATGAAACATGCTGATGCTGCGTATATAAGATGATGCAACCATCAATAGTGGTGTACGCGGGAGAGAATAAACAGGTAACCCCCCGGAGGGTCCTCCCTGTTTATTCTCTCCCGCTACGCTACAGGCATTGCGTTGATGTAGAACTTTTTTACTATATCATGATTGCGGCAATATTTAATTATTCTCCGTCTTTGCTTGTATCAAATGTTGCTTAATTTCTTCGATTTCTTCTTTTGGGAATCTTGAGCCAGTAACTCAAAAACTTCCTCATGTGCTTTCTCGCGGGCTTCTTCCTGCCAAACTTCTTTAGCTACATCAATATTAAATTCGGTATATAACATATTTAAGACCTCCGAAGCATATTTTTCCAGATACTCTTTTAATATATCATACTTGTGGCAATATTTGATAGCTTTTTCTATTGCTATATCCAGATTACCTGTTTCTTCCTTGTACTCATTTATTTTAGCTACTAATGCGCTATATTCTCGTAGTTTTGAACAGCGTTTGACTATCTCTGCATTCCGCCCCTCGTTTATGTTTATTATCCTCACTTCCAGGTCCGTTGAAGAATACTCTTCTTTAGGAATTCCCAAATCTTCTGTATCTTCATAGAGTTTGGATAATCGCAATACAACATTATCAGGGTATGGAGCATGTCCATTATATAAAACGAAAAACTTTGGTCTTGGAATTGATAATGGTTTTTCTGAGTAAATATCTTTCTCTTTGGTCATTTTTTGATAAATTGCAGAAAGGTACATTAACAGTCGCAGGGGCATATTTGGGCTGATGGTGCTTTGATGTTCAATAAGCACAACAAGTTTTCCTCCAATTGTGAAAGAGATGTCATTGTACATACCCATTAATAAAGCTCTCTCCAATGTATTGATTGAAATCGGTGTATCTGGAGGCAGGGTAATGCCCTCTAAAGCGCAGTACAACTCTCTTAGTAAGTCTGGGTTGTTAAAGAGAGTTGTAAAAACAGTGTCTTTATATTTAGTGTTTGCAATCATTTTGTCCTCTGCAATATATACTGAGAGGATGTGCGTTTTGCTTCAAAATGAGTAATTAAAGTATTTTCAATATACTACTGGGACTGGCGTCATACTTGCAACAAGATGATCAGCTACAGACATATCTCTCTCAGCCAGAAGACGCTAGTCTTTTGGAGTGTTAGTTTGTTTATCCATAAATAAGTACCCCATCTCTGGTTACAATCCGCTCAAGAGCTATATCATCCAAACGATCCCAAAAATCTTTTTTTGGCACCAAGTATAAATGCCTTTTGTACATGACCGTACAAAAGGCTCAGAGATATATATGGAGTTTTCTGTGGAAAAATGTTCTATCGTTTTGTGTAAGTTCCATTATGTCCACTATTTCCAGAAATAGTAAGTATATTGTCACTTATTGTATATACAGATGGATATGTCCCGGATACTGCTACCCAAGTGTAAGAAGACCAGTAATGGGTTTGGTTTAAGGATAGGGCTGTACTAGTATATGTAAAAGTCCCTTTTGTGCTATTTCTGCCACTCACCGAAATAGTAAGTATATTGCCACTTATTGTATATGTAGCCGGATATGTATCAGGTGCTGAATTCCAAGTATTGGAAGACCAGAAATGCGTTTGATGTAATGATAGGGTTGTACCTGTATATGAAAAAGTACCTTTAGTACTATTTGCACCACCTACCTTAAATATCCATGTGTTATCATTGAAAGTTATTTCACTATTAGCATAAGCATTGTACCATGTTCCTTCAAATTGACCACCACCAGATGAGCTAACGTTTTTAAATGTATAAGTTCCGGTATGAGCACTACCAGTTGTAAATACCCATGTATTTCCGTTGAAAGTTATTTCATTATTATTTGTCGTATTAAACCATGCACCTTCAAATGAATGATGTCCACAAACGGTGCAGGGATCACTAGAGTGATTGGCAATTGTTGTTTTTTCACCACATGCACACTCGTGCCAATGCTGGGTTATATTATATGTCCAGTCTGCACTGAAGGAATGTGAGTGAGAATTACTATAACCACACACGGCACATGGATTGCCAGAGTGATTAGCAATCGCCGTTTTTTCACCACATAAACACTCGCGCCAATGCTGGGTTATATTATATGTCCAGTCTGCACTGAAGGAATGTGAGTGAGAATTACTATAACCACACACGGCACATGGATTGCCAGAATGATTTTCATTATCTATTTTATTACCACAAGTACATAGCATGTAATGCTGTGTTGAATTATATATCCATATTGTACTATATAAATGAATGTGATTATCACTATCATCAGTTCCATCAGTATTGCTGTTTTTACAAGCAAGAAAAAGAAAACCAATTATTATGAGAATAGAAATAACCGCATATAGTTTAATTCTTTTTTTCATATAAAGACTCCTTTATGCGACATAAAAAACATATGTTTATATGTGCTAATAGCTCATATCATTTTATCACCATATAACACATTGTCAATAATATTAAAATGATTCCAAAAAAGTAGTTTGAAGAGCTTTAGAAAAAAACAAGAGAGTTATTGCCGCAGAGATAAATATTAAAAATATCCGCTTACTCAACTGGTCGTAGTTTGCTACCGATGAAATTCACCAGAGCTACAAGCATTGTAGAGAAAACGATCATGATGATGAACAAGGCTGAAAGCTTTCCCCACTGCCCATCTTCGGAGAAGCTCCCGTTGTCTATATTTCGGCTTTGCCCTCGACATTCCTTTCCTTATGCTGCGCAGGTGTCAATCACCTTTTTCTGCATTAAAGCCTATTCGTCGCTTTGGTTTGGATGAAATTTCCAGCAACTTGTTAAGCGCAACAATGATTTGCTTTATTGCTTCGTCATGTTCTGATATTTTATAATCACTGTTTTCTATATGAAGAAGGAGGAGTTTTCGTAGTTCTGCAATCTGCTCACTTGCACTGGTGCTTGTGCTGCCTTGCGTTATCACATACCGCCGGAGATTAACAAAAGCTCGCATTATGCTGATGTTTACATCAATTGCTTTTTTGCTGCCAAGAACAGATGATAGCATCGCAACGCCCTGTTCTGTAAATACATAAGGAAGAAAACGCCTGCCTCCGCGATTGTCTTTTGATATCGCAATTTGCAATATCAAATTATTCAGCCGCTTTTTGGAGGGTTGAATTACTGAGTTGTCTGGGATATGCTTAGCGCTGGGATTTTTTGATATCACAAATTGTGATATCAAAAAATCCCATTCATCATCTGTAAGTTGAAACATAAAATCGTTGGGGAAGCGCTCTGTATTGCGTTTTACTGCTTGATTTAGACGATGAGTAGGTACTTCATACAACTGCGCCAGATCGCTGTCTAGCAT
>WRCW01000177.1 GCA_009783755.1 Spirochaetaceae bacterium | reverse complement strand
CGCATTTGCCTTCAAAAACAACGCCATCAGCAATTCTTAATTTGGATGTTCTTATATTTCCAAAAACCTGTCCTGTTGAAAGCATTTCAAGTTTTTCAGAAGCATCGATATTGCCTCTTACAATACCACCCACAATAACAGCCCGTACTTTGATATCTGCTTTAACAACTGCCCCTTCTTCTACATACAAAAAACCCGGAGACTCGATATCTCCTTCAAAACTTCCATCAATTTTAAGTGAATCTGAAAATTTCATTTTTCCTTTAAAGACAGTCTCTTTTCCCAATGTTGTGCTTATTTTTTCTTTTCCTTTAATATCACCGCTCTTAGACATTACGTTACCTGCTTCAAATTATTTTGTTTTCATTACATATACTCCGTCCCAGTCTGGTGGAGGCGGATTATCAATATAATATGTACATCTTTCCAGATATACTTTTGATGGACCATCGGTCGGACAAATCTCAAGAGCTTTTCGAAAATGATCAGAAGCTTTACGGAAATCCATCATTTTGTACAATTTTCTGCCTTCTTTAAATAATTCCACAGCTTTTAGCTTCTCTGCTGTAACCATTAAACTATCCTTTTGATTGCAAATTTTTCAAATGCTTCCTATATTCTTCTTCCAGGTTAAAAATATCAACATGCATGTCATCCAGTTCAATTTCACCTTTTCTTATTTCTGTTAATCTGTCAGAAATACTCGACACTACTGCAACAATTTTATCTATGTTCTCGTTAAATAGCGGAATAATTATATTTCTATCTATTTTATCATTTTTATTAAATTCGTCAATAGCTGATTTTAGTCTTTCAGCAGGTGAAACCAAATGATCTTCAAGAAATACAACAGTATCTTTTATTGATTTTATAAGGGCAATAGCTCTTTCTCCCTGAGCTTTTTTATATAAAAGAGCCCTGTTTCTTAGCGCTGCCCTGATTCTTGCATATACTATGGCAAAGCTAAATGGCTTTTTAATGTAATCATCGATTCCGATGTCAAAACCTTCAACTATTGCCTGAGGTTCAGCCATATCTGAAAGCATAATTATTGGGATATCAGCATAATTTCTGTAAGATTCATCATTTTTTATTGTTTTAACTACTTGCCAGCCTGTCATAACAGGAAGCATATCATCGATAATGATAATATCTGGTTTATTTTCCTTTATGAGTTCTAGTACTTTTTCCCCATCTTCTGCTTTATCAACAATAAAATTCAGATTGCTAAGCATTATTCCAAAAAAATCACTATTAACGCTTTCATCATCAGCAACAAGTACTCTTTTTTTCATAAGTATACCCGCCTTAGATATAGTTGGGTTACAGGCCTAACACTATCTATAAATATTTTCTTACAGATGGTATTAGTTGTCAACAAATTAACTTTTGTGTTTGGTAGTATTTTTCTTGTAAAAAATAGCCAATTTTAGCAAAATAACAAGTATGGATAAAATAACAAATATTATTCCAAATAAATCGCCAATTTTTGTATATAGTGTGGAACTATTGTCGTTAACTGGGACATGGCCTGTTAAAAAACTTTCTATAAAAGGATCTATTCTGCTTATTATTTTCCCATTAGGGTCAATAATACAGGTAATTCCGCCATTTGTGCTTCTGACAACGCTTCGCTGATTTTCAGCTGCCCTAAAAACAGCATGCATCATGTGCTGAACTTCTGAAGCAACTGAACCTGACCATGAATCATTTGTTATATTTACAATAACATTTGCCCCTCTTTTAACAAATTCTCTTGATATATAACCAAATGTATCTTCAAAACAGATAGGCGTTGAAAATTTTATCCCATCAAGTTCAAATACAGTATATTCTTTCCCCTTTTCCCAAAAGTGGGTATCTGCTTCTTCAAGAAGTTTATATAAAAATGGGACCTGTTTTTTATAAGGAAAATGTTCTGTAAAAGGGACAAGATGTGTTTTTCTGTATGTTGCTTTATGTTTGCCGCCAGCTTCAAAAAGCAAAGCTGCATTATAATCTATCCTTTTATTCTCACCTTTTTCATCGATAATAAGTATCCCTTCATCATTTCCAATAAGAAATGGAATGGTTTGCGATCCAAGAAAATCTTTTAATTCTTTTACCAATTCATACATTTTGGGGTCTGGTCTGTATTTTGTATGATAGTCAATGGCAGGGACAAATGATGTTTCAGACCATATTATGATGTCAGGAGAATCCAGAGCTGCTTTTTCGCTTAGTCTTTTAAGTCTTGTAAGGGATTCTCTGTAAGTTGCATATCCACCTTGCCAGGGGTCTATATTATGCTGGATCAAAGAGACTTTCCATGTTTTTAATTTTGAAACATCAACAGTATTAAGAGTTCCATAGGATAAAGCTATTGCAAAAATCAAAACATATCCTATTAATACTATTCTTTCTTCGATTACTGTTTTTTTAAGCTTTGCAAGCCAATCTTTAAATCCATCTTTAAATACATAGCCTAAAAAAGCAGATGGGAAAATTACCAGCAGGGAAATACCCCATATCCCTGTTAAAGAGGAAACTCTTACAAGAGGGGGAAAAAGATACTGAGTATAACCGATTATTCCATAGGAATATCCTAAAAACCCTTTTGTCCTTAAATACTCATATCCAACCCATATTATTGAATTGATTATGTAGCTTTTCCGGATAAACAATGTATCTGATAACTTTAAAACAGGAAAAAGAAGAAAATAATATGTTGCATACAGGAGAGGAACAATAATTATTGTAAGAGGAAAAAAACTTGAAAGCCAGTAATTAAAAATTGCATAGGAGATCAAACCCAGGAAAAGGCCAAAAAATGGAGCAGCGATCCATTTCATTCTGTATGTAACAACAAAAGCAGGAAAAAGGGCAAAATAAGCAAGAAGAGGAAATCCGGTACTGTTTATAAATGATGGAAAAGATAAGGAAAACATTATTGCTGAAAGCAATAAAAGAGCCATATTTATAAAAAATCTTTGGTATTTATTTTGGAAAAGCTGTTCTTTTCTATTTTCTAATGTTCCAGACACTGCTTTTCAGTTCCTTTCCAGGTCTGAACACTGCCACTCCATGAGAACTGACTGCTACAATTTCTCCTGTTTTGGGATTGTGCGCTTTTTCTCTTCCTTTACGAGTTCGTAGCTCAAATGTTCCAAACCCTCTGAGTTCAACAATTTTATCTTCTAATAATGCTGTTTTAATCTCTTCAAAAAAAATATCCATGATTTTATGAATATCTTTTTTGTTAAAAGAGGTCTTTTCATAGATATTTTCAATAATTTCAGCTCGTGTAAGTTTTGGAACACTCATTTCTTTATCCATATTTATACTAATAGAGGATAACTCCGCTTCCTTACCTTAAATGGGAATTAGATATTTTTGTTACTATTAAGCAAGTCTGTTAAGCATTTTTGCAAGTCTTGATTTTTTCCTTGCAACAGTATTTCTGTGAAAAATACCTTTTCCAGCAGCTGTATCGATTTTTTTAACAACAAACCTGAAAGCTTTTTCAGCTTCTTCTTTATTTTTTGAATCAACTGCGGTTATAAAGTTTTTTACACTGGTTCTTACTTCGCTAACAGCCATTCTGTTTCTCATTCTTCTTCTGAGACTTTGTATATGTCTTTTTGCTGCACCTTTCCCAGCCAATGGACAACTCCTTAAATTATTTTAGATTTTTGAACATATCAAATAAAAAATCTATAGTCAATAGAAATAATTTCTATTATTTAAATTCGCTTGGTTTTCTTTCTTCTCTTTTACACTTATCGCACTGAGCATAGTTCTTTTTTTTGCCTGCTGAGAAAATAGTTTTCATTTTTACTTCTCCCCCGCAAGGACAAAGAAATTTATGGGTTGCTGATGATGTACGAGCATTTTTACTTATTTGTCCCATTTTTCCCTCCAATTCGTTTCAACTATTTAACAATAAATATAATGATATATAGCTAAGGTGTCAATATATTGAATTT
>WRCW01000176.1 GCA_009783755.1 Spirochaetaceae bacterium | reverse complement strand
TGCTTTTTTCGAAAGCCTGATAGCATTAAGCGGAGCTCCACAGTTTCTTATACGGGATATTGCTTCTTGTTCATTGGCAACAATTTTATTAACTCCGGCAACAACAATTACATTTTTTGGACCAAATGTCATTGCAGCTACCCTATTACCTCTTCCATCAAGATTTACAAGCTTTCCATCCAAAGTTATTGCGTTAGTACCTGTAAAATAATAGTCAGCAGAAAAAGAATCCATGTAAAGCTGCATAAGTTTTTCCGGAGTTTCAGCAGCTTCCCGATCAAGAATTTTGTAATTTCCTTTTCTTAAAAATTCAACAACTCCTGTATCATCAAGTGTCATTGAGCCTCCCCATGACACTAAAGAGCCATTGGGAATAAAATCCTTTAGAAAAGTGAGCAGAGATTTAGTATTCTCAAAATAATGTCCCTCAATACCACCCTGTTCAAAATTACAGATAACTCTTTCAGCAATAATTGTATTGTATACATTTTTTACATTCATACTTTTCTCCTTTCTATAATTATTTATTAAAACTCAATATATTGGCCCCCGGCAAGTTCCGATAAATGTTTTACTGCTGCACCCTCTTTATAATAAATCGATGACTTCATGCCAGCAGTAGCTTCAAGATATTCCAGAGCATTTATCTTTATAGTACTTCCTGTGTAAGCATAGACAAAAGCTCTTGAGACAGTAAGAAGTTCTGCATCGATCAAACCACTGTTAACAGCTCTTGTTTCAATATGGTTTATTCTCCCTTTCATTAGTACAGAAGAGTCTCTTCCGCAATTTATAAATAAGGAAGAAGTATCAACAAACAAATCAAGATATGAACCAGACTCTGCCCTTATTTCTGCCCTCTCGTCAAAAACATTTCTAAATGTACGGACAAGAGCGCCTGCTGAAACATCAAGTTGCGATATTTTATTTGAAATATTTAAAGTTATGATCATACTACGAGTCTGAAAAACTCCTGCTTTTTTACGCAGAACCAATGTTTCACCGCTCATATAATAATCAATATCCTTGATGCTTCCACTTTTAACATTTATTTTCATGGTGTTTTCAGTATTTGTAACAATATTGTCGCCATATGTCTCTATTTGAACAGTCATACGGCCGCTAATTTCAATTCTTGAAAATTGAGGAAGTTTTTCAAAATATTCCACAGCGTTTATCTGAGTAGTAAAGGAAAAAAGAAGTATGAAAAAAGCAATCAAAGTACGCATATTAAAATAATAATATCATCATATCACAAGAGGTCAAGTATAAATATTCCAGATCAGCGCATAAAAAATAGACTATAAATTAGGTAATCTTCTCTATTTCTATTTAGCATAAGAAGTATCCTGAATGCGCTTGCTCTCTTCGATTATTGCTTTATAAAGTTTTTCAACAAATGCAGGATCAAGAAGCGAGTGACTACTTGCAATGGCTGCAACTTTTTTTAAAACCTGCTGTTCTCTTCCTTTATCTTCGGTTTTTTCCTTAAACTTTCTAACGTCAACAGCTTGCTGCATTCTATCGGCTAGGAGTTTTAAAATTTGCTGGTCTATTTTATCTATATTTTCCCGAATAACATTAATATCCATATTTCCCTCTTTTGATTTATCAATATATTTTATTGATCAAATAAAAATCAGCAATAGCTATGGCTGTTGCTGCTTCTATAACAGGAGGAATGCGTAATGCAAAACAAGTATCATGTCTTCCTTCTGCTGCAAGTTCCTCAATTTTATTTATTTTAAAGTTGTAAGTTTTTTGAATTGCTGAAATTGTTGAAGTTGGTTTTACAGCAACACGGAAAACTACTTCATTACTGTTTGTTATCCCGCCGTTAATTCCACCATGATTATTAGTTGCAGTTTTTCCATCAGCAGAAATTATAGCATCATTATGCTCGCTTCCTTTCATTGAAACGGCCTTAAAACCTGTGCCAAATTCTATTCCCCGAATTCCAGGTATTGCAAAAATTATATGGCTTATCATTGATTCAAATGAATCAAAAAAAGGTTCTCCAAGTCCAGGTTTAATATTTTTTATCCTGCATTCAACTATCCCGCCTATGGAATCCTTTTTTTCTTCTGCAGATTTTACTGCGCTTTCTATATCAGAAGCACCCCCTGCTTCTATAAGCAAGGCAGATATTTCGATTTTATCCAGGATTTTTTTTGCAACAACACCTGCGGCAACAAGAGGAGCTGTAAGCCTTCCTGAAAAATGTCCGCTTCCGCGCAAATCATTGAACCCTTTATATTTGATGTTTGATGTAAAATCTGCATGTCCGGGCCTTGGCATATCAATAAATTTTTCATAATCACAAGATTTTGTATCTTTATTTTCAAAAATTATTGTAATAGGAGAGCCTGAGGTTTTTCCATTGTAAATGCCAGAAATAATTTTAGGCATATCGCTCTCGATCCTGGTTGTTGTCCCCTGTTTTCCAGGTTTTCTCCTGAGCAAATCTTTTTCAAAATCTTTTTCTGCTACTGCAATACCAGGAGGAACTCCATCTATTACAACACCTATTTCTTTGCCATGCGATTCTCCAAAAATAGATACCTTGAATACTCTGCCAAAACTATTCATCTACTTGCCCTCCGATAAGTATCAAGTCATTAAAAAAATCAGGATAAGATTTTTCAACAGCTTCTGCATTTTCAATCTCCACTTTTACACCACCTATTGCAGATGCAGATGCAGATGCAATAGCCATTGCAATTCTATGATCATTATGTGAATTACCTTTAAAACTGATGATCCCTTTTCCTCCAACAACAGAAATCGTTTTCCCATTGGATTTTATATCTATTCCTGCTTTTGAAAATTCTTCTATAAGTGCTGATTCCCTGTCAGACTCTTTGTGTTTAAGCCTTTCAACTCCATGTATCAGCGAAGTGCCGCTGCAGCCTGATGCTAATGCAACAAGCGGGGGGAAAAGATCTGGACAGTCCGATGCATCGAACTCAAAAGGCAATAAAGCAGGATTTGTTCTCTTTAAGAAGATGGAATTATTATTGGTTTCGATTTTTAAACCACAAGCTGAAAGCACTTCTATAATTGCTTTATCTGCCTGCTTTGAATCAATATCCAAATTATCTATCTCGACAGATCCTTTGTTTGAAAGAGCTGCTGTTACAAGTAAAAATGATGCTGAAGACCAGTCCCCTTCTGCTTCAATAACTTCAGGAGATTTATATTTTTGTTCTCCGTTTATTTTAAATAAACTATAGTCGTTATTTATGATTTCACAGCCGAATTTTTTGGCAAGATCAATTGTTAAATCTATGTAAGGCTTGCTTTTTAAATCATTTACTTTTATTTCCGAATTTCCTTTAGCAACAGGCAACGATAAAAGAAGTCCTGTCAGAATTTGGGAACTTAAAGAGCCATTGATCTCTGCAAAACCTCCTGTTAACTCTCCGCAAACACAAACAGGGGGAAATCCGCCATTATCTGATACTTTGACTCCAAATAAAGAGAGGGTTTCAGCAATGATCGATGATGGTCTTTTATTCAAAGAACCTGCTGCCTGAAATTCAAAACAACAATTATTAAGCGAAACTATTGAAGAAAACATCCTTAGAGCAAGGCCTGATTCTCCGCAAAAAAGCTTTACTGCGCTTTTATTTTCAGCCAGCTTTTTCATTTTTCCCCTGCTGTCAATGCAAATAGCAGAAGAAGTTTCTGATACTTCTGCACCAAGCGACTTTATTATCCCCAATGCTGCATTGACATCGTTACAGCATACAGGATTTATTATTTTAGTTTCCCCTTGAGAAAGCCATGAGAGTGCAATTATTCTTTGCAAAGCGCTTTTTGATGATGGAGCTTTGAGTTTGCCTAAGCACGGTTTATTTTTTAAAAATTGGACTGATTTCTTCATAAATCTTTTTTGCTATCTCCTGAATACTCCTTTTTGATGAGTCTATTATAAGCGATGATGTAATACCATATAAATCTATTCTTTCATTAAAAAGGTTTTTTGC
>WRCW01000175.1 GCA_009783755.1 Spirochaetaceae bacterium | reverse complement strand
TAGAATTTGAATCCCTGGATGGAGAAATATCAAAGCTTTTTATTATGGTAGTTTCGCCTAAAAAAACAACAGGACCGCATGTTCAGTTTCTCGCTGCAGTTAGCGCTCTTTTATCGAATAAAAGCATACGTGAAGAGGTAATCAACGCCACTTCAAGCGAACAATTAGTAAAAATATTACAGACTAAAATTCCTCCGGGAAAATGACACCTGCTTTTGTTTTTTATTGCAATTTTATCCTTAACTCTGCAAGCGTTACCAGTGCATGCTCAAAATCCAAATCATCCATCTGCTGTATCAATTTTTCACTGCCTGATATCTGGCGAAGGTTATCTATAAGATCCCGGCATTCTGGATTACCCATTTCAAGCATTGGTTCCAATTTTTCAAGTAATTCACGGCTGGATTGAGCGTCTAAAAATTTGTCTATTACCTCTTTATGTTCAGAGAGTTCTTTGACCAGAGGTTCAAATTCAGCAAGCACTGCATTTAGTTCCATATTGAGCTTAGCCAATTGTTCTGGTGTAACCAGGTTTTTCCCCTCTTTAAGCTGATTATCCACATCTGCGGCAGCTTGCTGCAGAAGCGTTTTACCAAGCTGACCAGCGTTCCCCTTTAAAGTGTGAGCCAGACGATGCGCAAGCTTATTGTCACCCTTGTTAATCGCTTCCTCTATCTCATAGTATCGCCTGCGATTATCTTTTACGAAATTCTTTATCAGCTTGCGCTGCAGTTCATCACTTAGCATGCTTCTTCCGGGGGTTTGATCAATAATCTCTACTTTTTCTCCTGGAAGCCATTCGATCAGAATCTTTTTCAATTCATTCATTTCAATTGGTTTTGAAAGAAATCCATCGAATCCGTTTGCCAAAAACATTTCCTTTGCTCCCTGTACAGCGTTAGCTGTCAGAGCAATGATGACAAGATGGCTGAATTTTCCACGAAGATTTCTGATTTTGTTGGTTGTTTCAATACCATCCATCTCAGGCATCATGTGATCCATAAATACTATGTCAAAATCTTCTTTTTGTACCAACTCTATGGCTTCCTTGCCTGAGTATACTGTTTTAGCTTTGATATCTACCAGGCTTAAAAGTGCTTCTACAGTCCTTAGATTAAATTCATTATCATCCACCACTAAAATACTTGCTGATGGAGCGCTCAGTGTTTGTTCTTTCCATTCATCCTCATAATTGATCCCTTCCTTGGTGCCCTTTACCAACGGAATATTTATTGTAAAAGTTGACCCTTCACCAAGTTCACTTGTTACGGTTATTCCGCCACCCATCATTTCAGCATAAGTCTTGCTGATGGCAAGCCCAAGGCCTGTCCCCACTAGCGCGCGGTTTTTCTTTGTATTGCTCTGCTCAAAAGCTTTAAATATTTTAGGTATTTCTTCCTTGCTTACCCCGCGTCCTGTATCTTTGATCTCAAATATTAACATTTCAGGAGAAGGGCTTTCGGAGGATTCAGTTATGCTCAACACCTGCATCTTTATATACCCTTTTTCTGTAAATTTAACAGCATTCCCGCAGATATTCGTCAATACCTGCCTAAGTCTTATATCGTCGCCATACAAATACTTTGGTAAATCCGAGGAGCTTTCAAACTTGAATTCAAGTCCTTTCTTTTCTGCCATATAGCTGAACATTGAGACAATATGATCCAGGAAAACAGGGAAATCGTAGTTAACAGGAGAAAGAGTGAACTTCCCTGCTTCGATTTTTGACATATCCAATATGTCGTTTATAATTGAAAGGAGCGCATAAGCAGAAGAATTTATATCATTGACATAATCCATTTGACGCGAATTTAGTGACTCATGCTGCAAAAATTCCGACATACCTATAATAGAATTCATGGGTGTTCGTATCTCGTGGGACATATTTGCGAGGAATTCCGATTTTATTTTAGATTTTTTATTAGCATCAAACATAAAAAGAAATGCAATAATGAACAAAAAAAACGCTACTGCTACAGAAATGACTATAGCTGCTACTTGCAGCATCAATGCATTGTCGGAGTCTTCAACTGATCGTATATTATAACCTATTTCAATAGCAGCCATCAAATTCCCATATTTGTCAAACATGGGACCAGCAGAAGTTACCCATGTTCCCGAAGAATCTTTTACAACTGAATTATAATATTCATGTGAGTTATAAATAAATTCAAGAAAACTATCTTTGTATTCCCCCCATGGATAAAATAGTCCCCATGCATATTCCAAATCGTAAATGGAACAGACAATACCATCACGTTCAATCCAAATTATAAGGTATACCTGTTTTCCTTTGAATTGCAGTTGTGAAAAAACTGTTCTGATATAATCAGAAAGAGCTCTGTATTCTTCATCGTTAAATTGCGCGCTGGAGTGCAGTTTTTCAAAAATAGATACATCTATGGAAGCTGATATTGTTCTGGCGATATTTTCAAGTTCGATATATGTATTTCCAATATATTGATTCTGCATTTTTCCCCTGATCACTATGAAAAGAATACAAGCGCCAATAAGAATACATATACTTACAAGTATAATCTGTTTGAAAATAGTACTTGTTTTTTGTTTCCAGAAAAATGATAAAACCCAGACAATCATCACAAAAAGCAGGAATATATTGATTAAACACAGAATGGAGAATATGCATCTCGCTATTCTATGATTCGTTGACCATGAATAAGAATTGATAAGCAAATATGTACCGTTATCATTTTCAATAAGTACATTAGAAGCATTGAAAGAAGCATATATTTTGTTGTTTTTATAAGAGATATACTTATAAAAATTTTCATGGGTCATTGATCTGTCAAATACAGGAGTTTTTTTACCGGTATGATTATCTATCCTAATAATTTCGCCATTTATAATGTCAGTATAGATCAGATTGTTATCATCATCAGATAAAGCCATGAACGGAGAATATTTATCATTAGCAATAATTTCATTTATTAGCAAACCGGAAAAATCATATTCGAGTATGTTTCCAATTTTCGTTGTCCATATAATACGCTGATTTTTAATATTTATTCTACAATGCAAAAAATCCCAAAATGCATCGAAATAAGGAGAAAAAGAATCTATACGCGGTTCACTCTGTTGTTCGGTATTTATAGATTCAAGAAAAAAGCCCTCATGCTCAACCCTGACCAGATACAAAAAAGGGCCATCAGAGGCCATGGCACATATTTTTCCCTGAGTAGTAATAAAATCCATGTTTACATAGGAGTATGAATAGATGACACCCAGAAAATCTCCTCTGGGAGAATATTTCAATATGCGTTCTGCGTTTTCTTCAAATGCGCCGCCAAAATTCTTGTCACACACATATAGATTGTTTTCATCATCCAGCTCTACAAGTTCCGCAGAGACAAAGGATCGCGAATTATTCCCTGACCGTAACTTATATACTAATTCCCCTTCATTATTTAATACTACGATGGTTTCGGAGGAATCTGCAATAATGGCTGTCAGTTCTCCGTTACCGTTTGCATGGCCAAGCATTTTCAGAGTTTCCTCTGTGACCCAGGGTTTGTGTGTAATATAATCTTTGTTTAAAAATAAAACAAAAGAAATCAGGAGAAATAAAATAAAACTATACCATCTTTTTAGTCTCATAGCATTCTTTTACTCTTCTTCTGATAAAAATACCACACCAGAAAAAATAACAGATAACTGTTTACACAATGATAAAAATTTTTCTTTAAACTTTGGAAAATGTTGTTTACAGTAGTCAATATCCTGATTCTTTGAAGCAGTTTCTATCTCAAGTGCTTCTGCAGATAATTTTGCTGCGCCGATCATTGAGAGAGAAGATTTAAGCCCATGTATATTAATATTAAAACTTTTAAGATCTTTGGTTTCCAATAAAACAGTCATATCATCGCATTCTGATATGAGTTTTTTATGGAACATATTTAATGTGCTGCAGTACATTTCTTTCATATCCGAAAAACGTTTCAGTCCAATCTCTGTATTTATTTCACCAATTTTTGCAATATCATCAAGAAGTTTTTCGCAGGTTTCCTTGCTGACTGGTATAGG
>WRCW01000174.1 GCA_009783755.1 Spirochaetaceae bacterium | reverse complement strand
TTTTTACTTCTACAGTTTTCACTGTTTATCTCCTTACAATTAGAATTTTGAAATAGCGCCGAATTTACAGCTCTTTAAACATTCACCGCACTTGATACATTTTTCCTGATCAATTACGTGAGCAGTTTTCTTTTCTCCGGATATACAGTTTGCAGGACACTTCCTTGCACATACAGTACAGCCGATACATTTTTCAGCACTAATATCAAATCTGACAAGGTCTTTACATTTTCCTGCAAGACATTTTCTCTCGTCAACATGTCTAAGATATTCATCTTTAAAGTATCTAAGTGTTGAAAGAACAGGGTTTGCCGCTGTCTGACCAAGACCGCAAAGAGCAGCCTTTTTCATAGCAATACCAATTTCTTCCATTTTTTTCATATCTTCATGTGTGGCATTGCCTTTAGATATTTTAACAAGATACTGAAACAGTTTCTTTGTTCCGATTCGGCATGGAGAACATTTACCGCAAGATTCTTCTACGCAGAACTCCATGTAGAATTTCGCAACATCTATGATACAGTCTTCCTCGCTCATTACAATCATACCGCCGGAACCCATCATTGAACCAATAGCAACAAGGCTGTCAAATTCAATTGGTGTATCGAGGTTTTCTTTTGTAATTACGCCTCCGGAAGGTCCTCCTGTCTGAACTGCTTTAAAATCTTTATTATCTCTTATTCCACCGCCAATATCATAAACAATGTCTCTTAATGTTGTTCCCATTGGAACTTCTACAAGACCTGAATTATTTATTTTACCGGTAAGTGCAAATACTTTTGTTCCAGGAGATTTTTGTGTTCCAATTCCTGCGAACCATTTTCCGCCTTTAAGAATAATTACAGGTACGTTAGCATATGTTTCAACATTGTTTATTACAGTTGGTTTTCCCCAAAGCCCTTCGATTGCCGGGAATGGAGGTTTAGGAGTAGGCATTCCTCTGTTACCTTCGATAGACCTAAGAAGTGCTGTTTCCTCTCCGCAGACAAATGCTCCTGCACCAAGTCTTATTTCAATATCAAAACTAAAATTACTTCCAAGAATATTTTCTCCGAGAAGACCAAGTTCCCTTGCCTGCTTCATTGCTATCTCAAGGCGTTTGATCGCAAGAGGATATTCTGCTCTTATGTATATCATTCCTCTGTTTGAACCAACTGCATATCCTGCAATTGCCATTGCTTCAAGAACTGAGTGTGGATCTCCTTCAAGAGTACTTCTGTCCATATAAGCGCCTGGGTCGCCCTCATCCGCATTACAAACAATAAATTTCTCAGGAGAATTTACATCTTTGCTGAATTTCCACTTCATCCATGTCGGGAATCCTGCGCCGCCTCTTCCTCTAAGTCCGGATGCTTTCATCTCATCTATAACCTGATCAGGATTAAGTTCAAACAAACATTTTTCAAGCGCCTTATATCCATCACGTGCAATATATTCTTCTACATCTTCCGGATCTATAAAACCGCAGTTTCGCAGTACGATTCTGTACTGTTTCTGATAGAACTTAATATCATCTGCTTCAAATTCTTTTTTGTCTTTAACTTCATCTCCACTGTAAAGAAGCCTTTTTACAAGCCTTCCTTTTACTATGTTTTCAGCAACAATTTCTTTTGCATCTGAAGGTTTTACTTCTACATAGAATGCTTCATCAGGAAGAACTTTAACAATAGGCCCTTTTTCACAAAAGCCAAAACAGCCTGTTTTTACAACCTGAACATCTTTTTCAAGTCCATGCTTTGCAACTTCGTCAATAAGATTTTTGTAAATCTCAGTTGCTTTTATTGATTCACAGGCTGTACCACCGCATACAAGTATAAAATTTTTAATTGCCATTAAAGTCCTCCGCTAACCTTTAACAATATCCCTAGAAGGTTTATCAAAAAGATGATCATTAACCAATTTTCTCTGTATTATATGGTCATTTACAATACTTCTTGCAACATCACCATCAACCCTTCCATAAATTGTATCAGGCATTCCAGGTACTTTAACTTCAATAGTTGGTTCTACATAGCAGAGTCCCATACAGCCTGTCTGTTTTACAGTAATTTGTCCCAGCTTCTTTTTTTCTACTTCATCAAGAAATGCTTCGAGAGTTTTCTTTGCCCCTGCCGCAATACCGCAGGTACCCATACCGATTATTACAACAATATCATTCTCTGCAACATCTCTTCTCTCCAGAACTTTCTTTTTTTCTTCCCTCATTTTCCGAAGATCTTCGAGAGTCATCTTAGCCATTAACGGCCTCCTTATTCAAATTTTCTTCCTGGGATTCAAAAAACTGCTTTGCAAGAGTTATAGTATCAGCAGTTGTAAGATCTCCCAGCGTATCAAGTAATTCCGATCTTTTTATTATATATTGGTCTTCATGGATCCCATTCGGATTGTATGTTCTAACAAATTCAAGTTCATAATCTCCATCAAACATCATTGCCTGCAAAACTGCAAAACAAATATCGCCCTCCGGCGGTGTATCGATGTTTGAAATATTAAAACTGAATTCAAGCTTTGTCCCTACACCTTTCTCTGACCATAAATCAAATGTTCCTCCTGAAAGATTTAGTGCCTGCAGTAAAAATGGAATTCCAAGCCCAACTTTTCTTCTTACATGTTTTGTGCCATCTGTATAAAAAGGGTCTCGAACTTTTTCCAGCTGTTCCTTTGTCATCCCTTTTCCATTATCTTCTATAATCGTAGCTATAATATTATTTTTTTGGTTATATGATAATTTTATATAACTGCTATTGGCTTCTACAGAATTTTGAAGACAATCTGCTATAAAATCACAGATAGCTGCATGCATTCCTAATTATCCCTGATTCCTCAATTTAGCAATAATATCCGGCAGCATATCTTTAGTAAGTTTTCCATGAACCTCGCCACCTGCAACAATAACAGGAGCAAGACCGCAGCATCCTACGCATCTTACAGATTCAACAGAAAACAGCCCGTCATCAGTAACCTGGTTTACAGGAACACCAAGCAAAGTTTCAAGTTCCTGCATAAGATCATCAGAACCTCTAAGATAGCAAGCAGTACCAAGACAAACCTGTATATTATATTTACCTGGTTTTTTTGTTTTAAAAAAATGGTAAAAAGTTATTACCCCATAAACCTTTGCAAGGGGAACCTCAAGAAGATCTGAAACCTTTATAGCAGCCTGTCTGGGAAGATACCCTATTTCTTCCTGTACTTTATGAAGAACCATAATAAGGTTGCCTGGTTTCCTTTTCCACTCCTCAATAAAAGCCATAAGCTTCGGCGAGAACTTTATCTCCGCAACAGTTTCTACAGCCACAATGAAACCTCCATTATTTTATCTTGTCATAGGACAATATTTTTTCAACGGTATTATAGAATATATTTGATTACTAATCAATATAGCTACCTGTCTATACAGCATTTTGTTACAAAAAATTGCGATTAATTAGTGATTGACATTTTATTGTGACGCTTGTAACATAAACTGATTATGAATAGAGAAGTTGTTCTGCGTCTGTCAAAATATAGACGACTACTGCAAAAACTTAAAGTTCTTGGCCTTGAAAGGGTTTTTTCAAATAATTTGGGAGATGCTCTTGGGGTTACCCCGGCCCTTGTACGAAAAGACTTTTCAAATCTTAAAATAACAGGCAATAAACGGGGCGGGTATATAATAGATGAGCTTATAGCAAGCATTGATTTGATTTTGGGCAAGAATCAGCCGCGCGAAATAGTAATCGTGGGGTGCGGGAAAATAGGTACTGCACTGATGCAATATAGAGGTCTTGAAAAAGATGGAATTAATATTGCAGCAGGTTTTGATATAAAACCTGAAAAAGTATCCTATAAAGGGGAAATTCCTGTTTTAGGAATAGAAGAACTTGAAAATTTTATTAAAAGCAGGCAAATAAAAATTGGAGTAATTTCTGTTCCTGAATCAGCAGCTACAGATGTTTTTGAAAAAATGATCAATGCAGGAATCATAGGTTTTTTGAATTTTTCTCCTGTAGAACTTAAATATAGCAAAGATTCCATACATTTTGATAATAATAATTCCTATGTGATAAATAATATAAATCTTGCTGTTGAAATAGAGAATTTATTTTTTTATGTGAATAACAGTCAAGCAGAAAACAGCTAGGATAAATGAACAGGGCTATATGGACCGCAACATCCTATTGCAG
>WRCW01000173.1 GCA_009783755.1 Spirochaetaceae bacterium | reverse complement strand
GACTACTGGCGGAGCTTCTGTATGGAGCACAACAATTTGGAACATAACAAATGGAAAACTTCCTACATTAAAAGATGTTGGCGGAACACAAAACCCAACTGTACTGCCGATAGAGCCATAAAATTAAGTGGTGTGCTTCGCAGTTGTGTGAAGCACGCCATTTACTCAGATACTATAGGAGTGTACAAGTATGCACTCTAAGATTGGACAATATAGTAAAGTGCAGGAAAAAAATTGGAAAATAAAACTGAAAAATCAAATATAGCAGGAGTTCTCCTTTCTCTTGCAGGCGCTTTTATATTCAGCTTTGATACTGTTTTAATAAGGCTTGCATCAGTATCTTCATGGCAAGTTGCTTTCTGGAGAGGTCTTTTTGTTATTATTCCAATAAGCCTGATTCTTTTTATTACAGAAAAAACAACTGTTTTTACAAAAATCAAAGAGCAAGGTTTCCCCCTTATCCTTTCCGGAATTCTGTGGGGAGTATCTGGTTTTCTTTTTGTAACTGCTGTAAAACATACAATAGCAGCAAATGTTCTTGTAATGATAAGCCTTGCCCCTTTTTTTGCAGCTATAGCAAGCTATATATTTCTAAAAGAAAAAATAAAAAAAGAAACACTGCTCCTTATTATTCTTTGTGCAGTAGGAGTCTTTATAATATTTTACGGCGACATAGGGAGGGGAACTCTTTTTGGCAACTTTATCGGACTTCTTGTTCCTGTTTCAACAGGGACAAATCTTGCATGGATGAGAAAGAATAAAAATATAAGCAGGATGGGTGCAGTAATAATAGGAGGCTTTACTACTGCTTTTATATCATTCTTTTTTACATTGCCGCTTACTGTGCCTCCTGTAAAATCACTTATCTATCTTTCACTTTTGGGACTTATTGTTGTCCCTTTTGCCCAGCTTTTTTTGTCCATAGGGACAAGGTCTTTATCTGCTTCAAAGGTTGCGATTATGATGATGATAGAAACTATTTTGGGACCAATCTGGGTATGGCTTTTTATCGGAGAGATCCCTCCGGCAAGAACATTTTTGGGAGGAGCTCTTATACTTACAGGAGTAACGATAAACTCTTTTCAGAGTGTAAATCGAAAAACGGAGGCTAAAAATGGGTAAAGCAGAACAAGAGACAAAGTTATACCTTGTAAGGCATGGCGAAACAATATGGAACGTAGAGGATAAAATGCAGGGGGTTAAAGACAGCCCTCTTACAGAAAAGGGAATTGAGCATGCGCGCAAGCTTGGCCAGACTCTTAAAAACCTTTCCATTGGGATAGATAAAATTTATTCAAGTGATCTTGGGAGAGCTTTAGATACAGCAAAACTGATAGGAGAAGTTCTGAAACTTGATATACATAAAGATGAAAGATTACGCGAAAGAAACATGGGAATATTTGAAGGGTATAGCTGGGATTCTGTAAGAGATCATTTTCCTGAGGAATTTGCAAAAACTGTTTCAGATGATAATGACTATAGAATCCCTGGGGGAGATACAAAGGCTGAATACATAGATCAGGTTTCTTCTTTTCTTGATTATACAGGCAAAGAACATGAAGGGAAAAAAATTCTTGCAGTAACACATAGAGGGTTTATTGGTTTTGCATTGAGAATAGTTTTATCTATTCCGTTTAATGCAAGAATGGGAGTAGTTGTAGGCAACACAGTCCTTGCAGGATTTATTTATCGCAAAGGTAAATGGATGCTTGATCGGTTTGGGGATATATAAATAACTTTAAATTAGTTCTTCCAGACTGCAAAGAATTTTACTTCATTGTTTTTCTTTTTGGTATCGTAGAAACCTTTTTTGTAATATCCGCGCTCCATGGCAAAAGAATCTGCAATTCCTAAAGCAAGATTTTTGGAAAGATGATGATAATAACTACCATCAATAAAGAACCAATGGATATTTCCTAATGATAAAGAATCATTATAAAAACCGCATAATAAATAATAAAAAAAGCTCATTTCAAGTTTGCCAACTTTTTTGTTCTCCAGAGATATAATGTTTTTGGAATTAAAACCATATCCATATTTTTTTCCTTTCCACTCTGTGTGCGAGTAACTCTCTGCAACCCCCAAGTAGGTAAATCCGGCATGGTGCTTTTGCTGAAAAATCATGTTTTTGCCAAACAAACGCTGATACTTTATTGTCCAGTCAATAGCATTGCTGCATTGGTCAACGCTGGAATCATACTTATCCAATTCTCCAAGAGATTCAAAATCAAAATGTAGCGAAAGTCCTGTGCTCATCGTGGATTTGTTTGTATAAATAGGGGCGAATGAAAACAGATATCCATCGGAAATAAGGCGAATACTCAAATAATTGACTGCATCAATACCAACGTATGTTGCAAATTCAAAATGTTCGAAAGGGATAAAGCTTTCCTGTCTAAAAGGGTTGCCATAGATTGTTGAAAAACCAATATTTGCAATCAATCCGCTGAAAGAAAATAACTCATTGCTGGTACCTGAATCTATTATTGAAGAATTAGTTTGGGCCCATCCCATTCCAAGATAAGTATTAAATTCATAGATGTTTCCTTTCCCGGTAGTTTGAGGCTTCCAGCTTGTAGCAATTCGGTGAAACCCGGCAGCAGGATTGATCATAAATGAAAGAGGAACCGGAGCACCTGCACCATCTGCTTCAAGATAAAGCTGAAAAAGCATTTCTCCCAAAGCCATGGAGCCGATGGTAGTAGTCATAAAATCATTGAGAGCCTTTCTGTTGTTTTCAAAAAATACTTCCCATGTGCAACTTCCAAGAGCGCTAAAAAAAACTGATTCATAAAAATTAAATCCATTGACCCTGCCAAAGCTGTGATATATAGCGCCTTGATATGGGTGTCCAATTTGATTTACCTTAAAACCATCATTATCCCAATCCCATGGAAGAGTAAGGTTATTATGAATAGAGTTTCTGGTAGGAGCAGCCCATGGCTCTTTTGAAATAAAAATATTAAAAGCCATAAGAAAAAGATTGCTTATTAAGGTTTCACCGCTTGCAATAAGACCGCGTTTTACAACTCCATCTTCACGTACAGCTATAGATTCATTTGATTCTATTGTTTCTTCACTTTGGGAGAAGGCTAATTGATTTTTTGCGAAAAGAAATAACAATCCCAAAAATAGAAACAATATTTTTTTAATTATTTTACTCCTGTTGCGAGTTGCCAATCATAATGAGCAGAGAGGTACTCGTAGCCAATATTTGCAAAATTAAGCCATACCATGTCCAGCTTGTCCTGAGCATCCATGACATTAAGATAAGTTGCTTGTCCGTTTGTATAAGCTGTCTGGGCAAGTGTTACTGCCCTGCGTGCTGTTTCTACAGTTCGATATGAAGATTCAATGCGCTGGTTGGAATCTTCAAGCCGGAGAAACAGTTCAAGAATCTCGCTCTCTATTGCTGTTTCTCTTTGTGATAAAGCAATAGTTGTTTTTTCCTGCTGCAATTTTGCAGCTTTCATTCGAGCTAAACGAGCGCCTCCGGTAGAGATAGGTATTCTTACAACGAGTCCAAGAGCTGCAGCATTAAAGTCATAATCTCCTGTAAGAGAAGATTTATTTCCCATTCCGCCCAGTGCATAATTAAATGAAGCGGAAAGTTCGGGCAAGAAAGCTTTTTGGGCTGCCTTAGCCTCAACATCATTTAAATCGCGTGATAACAAAAGAGCGCGGTAATCTGCACGGTTTACAAGAACACTGCCAAGAGTTGGAACATCTGGTATTTCAGGCAAGTCAGTATGTTCATGGGTCAGCGTGATAGCTTCTGAATGAGGGATTCCTGCAAGATCGCGGAACGCGAGTAAAACAAGGGCGCTGTTTTTTTCTGCTTCCATGACAGCATCGGTTTTTGTTCTCCAGTCAACCTCTGCCAATAGCAGATCCATCTCTGTAGCTGCGCCAACCGAATGTCTTCTTTGAACACGCTGGTACTGCTCCAGGCTGAAGCGCTCAGATGACTCCCTGATTTCAACCACAAGAAGTAGAAGCTGTGCTCTTGCATAAAGTTTTTTTGCTGCACAAAGGATCCCGAGTCGCGCTGCTTCGTATGACTGCTCGCGTATGGCTTGCCCAAGCTTTGCTTTGTTATAATTTGAAATTGCACCAGCGCTGAATAAAACCTGACTAATGCCAACTCCAAGAGTCAATTCATTGTCAAAATTGGTGCGAACATCCTGATAAACAAGAGATCCG
>WRCW01000172.1 GCA_009783755.1 Spirochaetaceae bacterium | reverse complement strand
GACAAAAAAACATACATATTGCATAATATTTTTGTGTATAAAACCGGAAAAACAAGGCATTTTAATTTTTTTAAGTACTATCTAATAATCTTTTTACTTTCCACTACCAGCTTATTTTCTCAGGATTTCATGGATATCTCAGAAGGAGCAGATGAATTCCGTTGGGGAGTAAGATCATTTTTTGCAAGCTTTTATAACAGAGCAATCCTCTCATTTGAAAAAGCAATTACATTCAATCCTTCAGATAATCTTTCCCGGGAGTGGCTGGGCAGAGCTTACTATATGTCCGGGCTTGAAGACACTGCACTTTCAATATGGAATTCCCTTATTAAAGAAGGATACAAATCCACAAGCCTTGATAATAAAATTGAGATCATTTCTGCACGCCGCAAAATATTCGATATAAGAAAAGCTGAAAGAAAACTCATTGTTGAAAAAGAAATAAAAGGTGAATTAGGAAAGGATAATTTTGTCTTCAGAAGACCGGGCGCTGTTTTGCCTCTGGATTCAGGCAGCTTTATTGTAACAAGTTTTACTACAAATGAACTTGTTGTTTTTAATGCAAACAGCAGAGTAACAAACAAGCTTAAAGGGGGCTTTGGGATCATCAACAACCCTTTTGACGTAATTCAATCTTCCGATGGATCACTGGTTGTAACTGAATATGGCGGAAATCAGGTAACTAAATTAAATTTTAATGGAAGTATAGAAAAGAAGTTCGGTGGAAAGGGAAGCGGTCCCGGAGAATTTCTTGGTCCTCAGTATATTGCAGACAACGGATCAGGTTATTACTATATCTCCGACTGGGGCAATAAAAGAATAAGCAAATTTGATTACGATGGTAATTTTATTTTAAGCTTTGGCAAGAGAATAGAACGGTATGAAGGATTAAGAGGACCTACAGGAATTGCTGTTTTGAATGATATTGTTTATGTTGCAGATATTGACAGAAAGTGCATTGATCTTTTTGATCAAAGCGGTAACTTTATCAAGACTATTGGAAAAAATGTTTTACATGGTCCCGAAGGGCTTGAGTTATATAACAACAGTTCTCTTTTAATAGCAGATACAAACAGAGTTGTTATTTTTAATATTGATTTTGAACATGTCAGTGTAATATTTACTTCAGAAGCTCCCAGCCCGGGAAGGATCGCTTTTGCAAGATATAATGCGAATAACGATCTAATGATATCTGATTTTAATAATAACAGTGTTATGTTTTTGGCTGAAATGGAATCAATCTACGAAGGACTTTTTGTTCGCATAGACAGTATGCATGCTGAAAGTTTTCCAAAAGCAAGGGTGCTTGTAAATGTTGAAAAACGGAATGGTGAACCCATTATTGGTCTTGAAAGAGGAAATTTCAGAATTACAGAAGAAGGAAGATCAGTTGATGATCTTTTCCTGCTGTTTGAAGGGAATAAGTCAAGAAAAGCACATGTTGCAATAGTTTTTGAAGAATCATTTTACATGACAGAAAAAAAAGATATACTCCGCAGAGCTGTAAACGAACTTTATAACTCATTCTCGCAAGATGATAGAATAAGAATAGTTGCAGCAGGAGAAAACCCATCGTTAGTTGCAGAAGAAAGAACATCAAAAGAAGATGTTATTAAAACAATATTGCAAACCAATTCCTACTCTCCAAATTACTCTGTTGGAACAGGAATAAGACTTGGTGCTTCACAAATTGCAGGAAGCATGGATAAGAAAGCAGTAATATTTTTGTATTCCGGAAATCCTGCTGTTTTAAATTTTGACCAGTTCAGGCTTACAGATACGATGCAGTTTTTAAGAAACAATAATATAATATTTTATTATATATATTTCGAACAGGGAAAAACCAGAGAAGAACTTGATTACCTTTGCAGAGAAACAGGCGGTGAAAGTTTTTTTATTTATAAAACAGGTGGAATAAAAAACCTTGCGCAAAAAATCAAAGAGAGTAAAAATGGTTATTACCTTTTAGAATATAGTTCAAAAAGTTTTGATGAATTCGGGCGCAAATATATTCCGATTAGAGTTGAGACTGTCTATAACAGAAAAAGCGGAAGAGATGAGCTTGGATATTTCTCCGAAACCAAAGACCCCAGATAAATGAAGTGGTGGGAAAATCTCTGTCATAAATGCGGCATTTGCTGTTTTAAAAAAAAGACTATAGATGGCGTCTGCATAATTGATTTTAATGCTCCATGCGAATATCTTGATGTTGAATCAAATCTCTGTTTTGTTTATGAAAAAAGATTTAAAAAATGCGACGATTGCAAAAGGATGACTGTCTTTAAAGCACTATTTGCTGATTTTCTTCCTGACAACTGCGGATATGTTGAGTTCTTTAAAAACCTTGGTTTCTTTAAAATCATCCGAAGAAAGAAAATATAATCTGAAAAAAGTTTTTAAAATATCTACCACGAACCAAGCGAACCACCACGAAATATTTACTTCCTTTCTAATTTTGAATCAACTGCACAGAAATAAAGGTCAGCAGAAAGCTCTTGCATGAAAACATTAAAAATCCATGTCATGGCTATTTAGCTTTTTTATTTAGATTCTTAATGGTTCATATAATCAAAAATATTGGTCAATAAATTTTTAAATTCTTATAAATTATTGAGATACTGTCAAAGTCATTGTGAAACAAATATAAATCATTTTCGATTGCTATTTCAGCTATTATAAAATCAATAGTACTTCATCATATTAAGACGATGTTAGAGGTATGAAAAAATGGGGGGCTGTGGTATGGATAGATTCTTATTTATTGATATTTTGGTTTATCCTCTTTTTTATTTCATCAACCGAAAGTCCTTGATTGAGCAATTCCAAGAAATGCTTTTTTCCTTCTTCTAGTCCATCAATACGACCTTGCTCATGACCTTTAGCATGTCCTTCCAGCAAAGCTTCTTCCCGTTCTTCCTTGCGGGCAAAAGCAATTGCATCTTCTGTATTCCATTCAGTCAATATCATATTAAGAACCTCCGACCCATGAGTTTTAAGGTACTCTGTTAGTATATCATAACTTTGGCAATATTTTATAGTCTTTTTTATTGCTTCTTCCAAGTCTACAGACTCTTTCCAGTATTCATGTATTTTTGTTATGAATACACAATATTCTGATAGCTTTTTACAGCGATTAATAATCTCTTTGTTTCTTCCTTCATTGATATTAAGTACTTTTACTTCTAACTCCAGTAAAGGATTATCATTTTCCATAAAATCTGGTTTTTCAAAGAGATCAGATAACTTGTAAACATGTTTATCAGGAAAAGTGTCCTTACCATTATATAATACATAAAATTCAGGCCATGGGATGGAAATAGGTTTTCTTGAATATAAGGTTCTCCCTTCGATTCTCTTTTCAAATATTCGGGCTATGTAAAGAAATAGCCTGAAGGCCATATTAGGATTAATAGTACTTTGATGTTCGATTAAAATAACAAGCTTTCCGCCTATCTCAAAAGAGATATCATTGTAGGTATCCATGAACAATACATTTTCTAGTGTATTTATGGAAACAGGGATATCATTGGGAAGGGTAATTCCTTTAAGAGCACAGTATAACTCTCTTAAGACATCAGGGGTACTGAATAGAGAAGTGAAAACACTATCTTTAAATTTTCTGTTTGTCTGCATAATAATTATATACATCATAAATATCCTGCTTGCTTCAAACATATTTTTAAGATTTATGGTTTGGATGTTTTTAGAATATTACAACTTTTGGATAATTTCTGTATCAAAGTTCAGTAAAAGCATAAGGATTGAATCGCACTTTAGAAAGGTATTCATTTGAGGTCGCAATTTGCGACCTCAAAACAATCCATTCATCTTGTGTTAATTGAAACATAAAGTCGGATGGGAAACGATCTATATTACGTTTTATTGATTCATTGAGTCTTTTTACTTTGACTCCGTATAATTGTGCCAAATCACGATCTAACATAACTTTATGTCCACGAATTTCATATATCATACTTTGAATAGGCGTTGTTTTGCTTTCTTCCATTTGCGAGCCTCCGTCTTACATACATGCAGGAGTATATTTTTGATTCATTTTTTTATTTGGAACTGGATTGCTTCGTCGCCTAATGGCAACTCGCAATGACGAGAGGTTAATAGCAAATCGCGATGACTATGGGGGAGCCTCCATGGCGACTCGCAATGACAGGGGGAAAAAGTATAAATTACTTGAATAAATTAAAAATACAAATTATTATTTGTTATGCAGAGCATGGTTTTACAAAATAAATATGTAAAATTTAAAAATATTTCTTTGAATTTAAGCTACTTGG
>WRCW01000171.1 GCA_009783755.1 Spirochaetaceae bacterium | reverse complement strand
TGTTTGCTTCGATCTTTGCCATATCCAATACATCGTTTATTACACCCAGTAAATGAGTTGATGCTTCACTAATCTTGTTAATAGCATGATTTTTCTCTTTAAGGTTATCAGCCTTTTTACCAATAGCTGTCATGCCGATAATTGCGTTCATTGGGGATCTTATTTCATGGCTCATATTGGAAAGAAAATCACTCTTGGCTTTGCTGGCTGCTTTTGCCTGCTCCAGTGCCAATTTAAGGTCAGTTATATCCTTTAACAGAACAACCTTACAAAGTGCATCGTTGTACTTATCACGCTCTACCGTTAGCAGCATATCACAAATTCTGACTCCCCCAGGTGTTGCAACTATTACAATTTTACTGGCAATGCTGATATCAAATAAAGAATTTATTATGAGAGCTTCGGCAGCCGGGTCTGGCGTCTTTGAATCTGTAGTAATAACATCAGTAATATTTTTTCCTATAACACTACGGCCCAAAAAATCAGAAACCACCTCGTTTTCCAGCATTATTATGTTTTTATGATTAAGAACTAGTGTTGGAATCGTAATTGATTTGAAAATATATCCGGAAACATTAGGCACAGTAATACTGAGCGTCTGGTTTTTTTTCATTGAAATATATACTTGCACGGAAGCCGCCATGACCGAAAACGACATCAGCGGAATAATCGTATTACCGGTAAAAACAGGGATGACATAATCAGTTACATATCCAATCGGGGCAAACATAACAGTAAGAATAATAAATACAAACGCCTGCGAGCGCTGGCGTTTCATTTCTGCTTCACGCCACCACCTGTAATTTAAAACCAGAATCACAATGATAAAAATGGATATAAGAAAAAATATCACTTTGAAATATAAACTGTTTTGATAAGAAAACTGGTTGCCAAATCCAGTTTTTATAAACACAACATCATTTGACAAAACTGCTAACAAAGAGAGGAATGCAGTAATAACAAATGCCGCTCTAAGCACAAACTTGGTCGTCTTTTTTCTGAATTTAACGATATTTGATACAAATGCAATCCATCCCGGATAGAACATACATCCGGAAATAAAACCGCCAGCCCAGCAAATCCGGAGCAATATTTCATTTTCTGCAATCACCATCAAGCCATAAAAAAAACTGGATAATGCAAGGCAGGTACCGACAAATAAATAATTCTTCCTTAGTTTTGATTTGGCAGTGCCAAGGAGTGTAAGGATACAGAGTGAGATATAACTGCCGCATATAAGGAAAAAAAGATTTGCAATCAAATAAGCAGGATTTACATCCACAAACATTTTTTTTCTCCCTTAGCAGTATTTTTTGATGGTTGATAATGTCGATTATACATTATTTTTGAGTATAATTTTCGATCTATAAAAGCTTTTTTATAGATCTCTTGCAGCTTTAACCCTTTTTCTTCGCGTAATCTATTTAATAATACAGAAAATATTTCTATTTTACGACTGTTGTTGACAAAATTTCCAATATTATCATTCATTGATTTATTATACTACTTTACTATGAAAAATGCAATTTATCTTTTATGAAACGACCATTAGATTTTTTACTTCTATTGATCGTTATAATCTTTAAGGCGTCTACTTCTCTTGGGATGCCTAAGCCGCCTGAGCGCCTTTGCCTCAATTTGCCTTATTCTTTCCCTTGTTACATTAAAATAAAGCCCTACCTCTTCGAGTGTAAGCGAGCAATATCATTATTTTTATTCATATATATAATATAAGATTTTAGTATGTCATATATCGATAAGGTGAAATAATATTTTAAATCATTATCTGTGCTTATTTCTTGGGTTTGCAGGTCTAAAACAATCTATTTTACTTTATTTATCTTCTCTTGTTTTATCAGAATCAATTGATGATTCATTTTTATCTTCTTCTGTGTTCTTTTTTTTGTATTTTATCCGTACTATTATATAAGCGATTATTATAGCTATGCTTATCGCAGTTATAGGATGAATTGTCGTAAATTTATCTGCTATTCTGGTGAGTCCAATTTGTGTAAACATATAAATAAAAATTAAGGCAAAAAATATAATCAATAATATTTTTTTATTCATTATTTGATACTTTACACCAAGTAAATAATTTATACCAGCTTTACAAATGTAGAAATAAGTGGTCTATTTTTTTATGTTTCTTTCCCCAAGTCATTCATTTTTAAAATATCATTTAATCTGAGATTGCCTATTCTTTTCAATATCCTCTGTTTTGGAAAGTTTATACAACCTAAAGCCTGCCCATAAAAGCAGGGGCATTGCGAAGAAAGAAATAAAAGTTTTTAATGAAATTAAAAAATTATAAAAGCCATGAATTAAAAAAGCTTCTCCAACTCCTCTTATATTGCTGTATTTTTTTGAATGAACATTTTTAACAGAAAAATATCCTATGATCCCTGCTGTTATTATATGGAGCGGTATGGCGCTAAATATTCTAAACATCACAACAATTGAATGATCAAAACTATACATAATATTTTCAAGACATGCAAAACCTGTTCCCACAGCTACAGCTGTTGCAATCCCATCTCTTATATTATCTATTTTTTTAATGTAAAACAGGGCTTTTATTACTAAAAATTTTGCTGTTTCTTCTATCAGGGAAGCTATAATAAATGCATTAATGAAAGTTTTAAATAAAATAGCTGCTGAGTTGGTTTTTATTGATATCAAATATCCAATTAAACTTGCAGGAAAAACAGCGCAAAGACCAGCTATAATCGCTATTAATATTTCTTCTGCTTTTAAGTTGCTCTTGCGTAAAAGAATTATAAAAATAATAATTCCCAATAAAACTGAAAATAGGATATTAATTAATAAATTTTCCATAATTGATTTCTAACTAGATTTTATAATATGTTTTATATTAAATATATATAATAATATGTTTTGAATAAAGTATTTTATAGATATATCCCGAAATGTAATAAAAATCTTTTATCAGGGAAAAACAAAAGAGGAAAATATGAGATATGATAAGCTTACTGTTAAGGCAGAGGAAGCATTACAGAGCGCTGAAACAATCGCGCATAAGTATAATAATTCAGAAATTGTTTCGGAGCATATTCTGTATGCTCTCTTGACTCAAAAAGATGGTGTGATTCCTCCTCTTGTCGATAAACTTGGCATAAGCAAAGATATGCTTGTTTCTGATGTAGAACAAGCTGTTGCTTCCAAACCTAAGGTATATGGAGAGGGAGCAGTAATAAATACATCTACTGAAGCAACTAAAATACTTAACCAGTCAGAAACAGAAGCGGAAATCCTGAAAGATGAATATATAAGTACAGAACATATTTTTCTTGCTATTCTTGATTCTGGAACAAATAGCGGAAAAATATTAAAAAAATCCGGAGTTACCAGAAATGATGTGCTTAAAACACTTGTTTCAATAAGAGGGAATCAGCGCGTTACTGACCAGAATCCTGAGAACAGGTATCAAACATTGGAAAAATATTGCAGAGATCTTACTGCTCTTGCTTTGCAGGAAAAAATAGATCCTGTTATAGGAAGGGACGAAGAGATCAGAAGAGTCATGCAGGTTCTTTCCAGAAGGACTAAAAACAATCCAGTATTGATAGGGGAGCCTGGAGTTGGAAAAACAGCTGTTGTTGAGGGTCTTGCCCGACGAATAGTTTCAGGAGATTTGCCTGATTCGCTTAAGAATAAAAGGCTGCTTGCTCTTGATATGGGAGCTCTGGTAGCAGGGGCAAAATTCAGGGGAGAGTTTGAGGAGAGATTAAAAGCAGTAATTAATGAAATAGTGCAAAGTAATGGCGAGATAATTCTATTTATAGATGAGCTTCATACTCTAATGGGAGCAGGAGCTTCGGAAGGGGCAATGGATGCCTCGAGCCTGTTAAAGCCTGCCCTTGCGCGTGGAGAGCTAAAATGTGTTGGAGCTACAACACTTGATGAATATAGAAAACATATTGAAAAAGATGCTGCTTTTGAGAGAAGGTTTCAGACAGTTTTTACCAAAGAACCAAGTGTGGAACATACAATAGCAATATTAAGAGGACTTAAAGAACGGTATGAGATCCATCATGGAGTAAGAATAAAAGATGAAGCAATAATTGCAGCTGCTACACTTTCAAATAGATATATCACCTCAAGGTTTCTGCCGGATAAAGCTATTGATCTTGTTGATGAAGCTGCAAGCCGCCTTAAAATGGAAATAGAAAGTCAGCCTACAGAACTCGATCAGCTTGAAAGAAAAATGCTTCAGCTTAATATCGAGAAGCAGGCTCTTTCAAGAGAAGAGGACAAAAATTCAAAAGAACGG
>WRCW01000170.1 GCA_009783755.1 Spirochaetaceae bacterium | reverse complement strand
GGATACACAAATCACACCTTGATGCCCGAAGCTCTGGAACGGTGGCCTGTTGAAATGTTTGAAAAACTTCTGCCCAGACATCTGGATATTATTTACACTATAAACCAGTACTTCTTAAGAAAAATATCAGCTGTATATCCCTATGATATGGGAAAACTTGAACGGATGAGTATAATAGGTGAAGGGCATGAAAAACATGTAAGAATGGCAAATCTTTCAGTTGTTGGGGCTCACTCTGTAAATGGAGTAGCGCAACTTCATACCAAGCTTCTAAAAGAAAGTCTTTTTAAAGATCTTGATGAATTCTATCCAGGAAAAATAATAAACATAACAAACGGAATAACACAGCGCAGATGGCTTGTAAAAGCAAATCCCCCTCTTTCGAATTTACTAAGAGAAACTATCGGAGATGAATGGATAACAGATCTGGATCAGATCAAAAAAATTGCCCCATTTGCCAAAGATCCTGCTTTTGTTGAAAAATTTGTAAAAGCAAAACGTGATGCGAAGCATCGTCTGCGAACAGCTTGTATAAAAAATTATGGAATTGATCTCAATCCAGATTCCATATTTGATATTCAGGTAAAACGTATACATGAATACAAGAGACAGCTTTTAAATATTTTTAAAATTATCTATCTGTATGATCAGATCAAAAAAGGGAGAAAGATTTATCCGCATACATTTATAATAGGCGGCAAGGCAGCCCCGGGCTATGCAATGGCTAAACTTATAATAAAGCTTATCTGCAATGTCTCTACTATAATAAACAGAGATCCAGAAACTAAAGATATGCTTAGACTCTATTTTCTTTCAGATTACGGAGTTTCTCTTGCCGAAAGAATCATACCAGCTGCAGATATTTCAGAACAAATATCTACAGCAGGAACAGAAGCATCAGGCACCAGCAATATGAAGTTTATGCTTAATGGAGCACTTACAATAGGAACTTATGACGGAGCAAATATTGAAATAGCCGAAGAAGCAGGAAAAGATAATATATTTATTTTTGGAAAAACCGCAGAGGAAATTGCCGAAATAAAGAAAAATTATATTCCAGCAGATTGGTATATGCAAAATCAGGATATAAAGCAAGCAATTGATTTAATATTTTTTGGTAATTTTGATTTAAATTCACCAGGTATATTTGCCCCAATTCATGATTCTCTTTTTAAGTATGATACATATATGCATTTTGTGGATATGCCTGCATATATTGATGCGCATAACAGAGCTTCTTCGTTGTACGAAAACAGTGTCAGTTGGAATGAGAAAGCAATATTAAATGTTGCTGCAGCGGGAAAATTTTCGAGCGATAGGTCTATAAAAGAATATGCTGAAAAAATATGGGAAATAAAACCAATTGTAGCTGATGCTTAAAAATGATCTGCATGGAGGATTTATTTGGAACGAAAACCTATACCTGTACTTAGATCAATCTTTTGGCAGGAAGAAGATATAATTTTTGCTTATCCATATAAGGATAAAAAGATAATCCGTATTTACAGAGATGTTCCGCTTTATCTTGAAATTGAGATAGCAAAGTGTAACGATGATGTTATCGCAGAGATATATGCCAATTTTCCGGATGAAGGAAAAGAGGAAAGATGGAAAAATATCCCAATGGAAAAAATATCCTGCGGCAGATATACGCTTACCTATAATTTTAACAAATGTGGATTGTTTGAATTTAAATTAAGATATTCCAGAGATAATGGAAATACATGGTTCCTGGATTCCAGTCCTGCCAGAAAAGTTTTTGTAGATCCGCCAAATATGAGGAGTTTAAGAGTATACACTTTGATTCCAACTGCTTCAGGCACGATTTCTGACTGGAAAAAAAAGCTTATTGAAATAAAAGAAATGGGTTTTAATGCAGTCCATCTTCTTCCTGTTACAAAAATGGGAAAATCAGAAAGCCCCTATTCGACAACAGACCTTTTTGATATTGACCCTTCTTACTTAACTCCGGGTGATCCGGCAGATGGCATTAGCCAGTTTGAATCTTTTGTTGAAGAAGCCAAAAATAATGAAATAAGACTTTTTTTGGATATCGTAGTAAACCATATAAACCCGGAAAGCAATGTTGCAATAAAATGTCCTGAATGGATCATTAAAGACAATAATGAAAAAGATGGATTTAGAAGAGCAGGAGCAACGCATAATAATTCATGGATAAGATGGGAAGATCTGGTACTTATTGATTTTAGAAATAATGATCCTGCAGTAAAACATGAAATATGGCATTATTTTTATAACTATGTTGATTTTTGGGCATCATACGCATACTACACTGGAGGAGGACTAAGATTTGATAACCTGCATAGCTCAACTCCAGATTTTGTAACCTATCTCACCGGAAGGCTCAAAGATGAATATCCCGACCTTATTCTTATAGGAGAATATTTTTCTTCTAAAGAGGAGTTTTATAAAAATGTACCTGATTGGCAGCTCAACCTGATACTTGGGAATTCCTGGGAATACAGAGTAGCACCTACAATAAGACGCTATATAATGGATGTTCATACACATGGCGGGCTTGATTACTTTCTTCCTCTTACGACCCATGATACAGGAACTCCTGCTCAAGAATATGGCAGTGTATACTCTACAATGCCGCGCTATCTTATATATGCACTAATGGGAACAGGTCAGACAGGAATTGTTCAGGGGACAGAAACAGGTATTGAAAAAAAGATTGAGTTTATAGGCAGGAACAGCAAATCTCTTGTATCAGGCAAAGAAAATTTCAAAGATTTTTTTATTAAAGTAAACAAGGTTCTTGCAGAAGAAATTATTTTTCAAGAGTTTGGAAATATTCAATTTGTAGATAATGGACATAACTCAATTCTCGCAGCAATAAGAAGCGATATTGCTGGCAAAAGCGCATGGCTTTTAATTGCAAATCTGGATATCTATAACGGAGCAACTGTAACACTTAATCAAAAGAATTTTAAACTTCCTTTTACCAGATTTAAAATAATAAATATATTTACAGGAAGGGAACTGCATGTTGCAGATATGATGTTTGAATTTTCTCTTGAAGCTTGCGAAACAAGGATCTTCCAGATAAAGGAATAACAGTGTGCTAAAAGTTCTTATGGTAACATCCGAAGCTGCCCCTTTTGCAAAAACAGGCGGACTTGCCGATATGGTAAGCGCATTATCTTCTTCACTTAAGGGTTTTGATATTGATGTAAGAATAATAATGCCGAGATATTATCGCATTAATAAAGATAAGCTGGAAAAGCTCCCCCCATCTCTTCATGTTCCAATGCCGTATGGAGATGAATGGGCTGCTGTGTTTCAGGGAGAACTGCCTGGTTCAAAAGTTCCTGTTTATTTTCTGGAACATGAAGAACTTTACGGACGAAGCGGAATTTATGGTGACACGCCTGATGAAGGGTTTCATGATAATGCGCGCAGATATTCTTTTCTCTGCAGGGCTGTTTTTCAAATTTGCAGAATGATAAACTGGATACCCAATATAATCCATTGTCATGATTGGGCATCTGCTCTTGTCCCCTATATTTTGCGTAAAGAAGAGTACTCTAAAGAATTCTCCGGAACTTTTTCAATGCTCACAATACATAATCTTGGGTATCAGGGAATATTTCCGCTAAGCGATACTTCTCTTGTAAAAAGAAATCTTTTGGGATGGGATATCCCTGATCTTGAATTTGACAAAGCTCTTAATTTTCTTAAAACAGGAATAAACTTTTCAGATATTATAACAACAGTTTCTCCCACCTATGCTAATGAGATACAGACACCGCAATATGGAGAAAGGCTTGAATATCTTCTTCGCTACAGAAAGGATGATCTTTTTGGTATTTTAAATGGAGCTGATTATACAGATTGGAATCCTGAGACAGATACTTTTATTTCTCCCAATAATTTTTCTGCATCAAAAATTGCAAATAAAAATAAGGTAAAGAAAAATCTTCAAAAAGAGTTTGGCCTTCCTGTGGATGTAAATATCCCTGTATTTGGTATGGTTACACGGCTTGTTTCGCAGAAAGGATTGATTGAATTATGTTATCCATCAACAGGAAGCCTTTACAATATATGCAAAGATTTTAAACTACAATTTGTTATCCTTGGCTCCGGTAACAAATGGTGTGAAGACGAACTAAAAAGATTAGCAGCGCGCCTTCCAAATTTAAAGATTTGGATCGGATACAATGAAAGGATTTCCCATATTATAGAAGCAGGAAGCGATTTTTTCCTTATGCCAAGTAAATATGAACCATGCGGGCTTAACCAGATATACTCAATGCGTTATGGAACCATCCCTATAGTGCGCAATACCGG
>WRCW01000169.1 GCA_009783755.1 Spirochaetaceae bacterium | reverse complement strand
CTCTCCATTATTTATTTCCATCCATTACTTGCGTAATGGACAGTTTCTTTAATTAGTTTTTTTGTCCTTAGCTTTTTCTCAAAGTTAAAAACTGGTCTTTTCACTATTCCTAGTGACTTTTTAGGAGAGATTCCTCTCCCCTTGACCCGCTTCAGGTCCTTCTCTTATTCTCTTTTAAAGATCAATTTTTCTGCTGATAATTACAGCAAAAATTAAACTGATATTTCTATCAGTTTCTTATTTATATTATAAGTGTTGTATAAACAACACTTCTTTCAATAGCAGACACAAATTCTTCCTTGTTATAAAACAAGTGAGATACTTTTTCAAAAGTAATCTAATTAATTTGTTTTTTTGTAAGTGGAATAATAAGCATTTGAAAGGCTTAGCAATTCCCATCCCAACGCAACTTTAGTTGCAATATAAAATAACATTTTTAATACTTTTATGTCAACTAGATTAAAAAAAATATATAAATTTAATAAAAATGAACGATGCGGGATTCGAACCCACGGCCTCTTCCTCCGGAGGGAAGCGCTCTATCCAGCTGAGCTAATCGTCCATATATTTTAAGGTCAATAATAATCCTTAAAACAATTGTGTCAATAAATATCAATTATTGTTATATGATTATAGGGAAAAATAAAATGCATTAAATAAAGGATATAGCTAATATTATTGACAAATATTATCCAACAAGAACACTTTTATACCCTGTTTCTGTAAATATAATATGATCAAGCAAAGGAATTCCAAGAACATTGCTTGCATCTTTAAGCCTTTTTGTTATTTCCCTATCCTCTTCGCTTGGTTCAAGATTTCCGCTTGGATGATTGTGGCAGACAATTACAGCAGCTGCTCTGTCTGAAATTGGGTCTGCAAATACCTCTCTTGGATGCACAAGGGTTTTATTTATCAGCCCTATAGATACTACTCTTATGGCAATAATCTCATTTGCTCCATTTAGCGAAGCGCATACAAAAACTTCCTGTTTTCTATCTGCAAAATGTTTCACATAAGGGTAAATATCAGATGAAGATTTGATTCTTTTTGACTGTGGGCATAATATTCTTCGTGAAAATTCAATTGCAGCAGCAATTGATGCTATTTTTGCTTTTCCAAGCCCGGATATATTCATAAAATGAGACTCATTGACTTTATAATTCAAAAAATCAAGCTGATTTAAAACCTCTTCGGAAAGAGAAAAAAGATTTTTCCCTTTTACTCCATTTCCAAGAAGAATAGAGATAAGTTCTATATCTGAAAGATTTTGAGCTCCAAAAATCAAAAGTTTTTCCCTGGGACGGCATTCTTTTGGAAGATCTTTTATTTTTATCTTATTTGTCATTTTAATTACTATACTTTCAAAACAAGAAATTTGATTCAACCTTTGTTTTTTCAATATATAGCTACTAATTGACACTATCATCAGATATATGTTAGATTTCCATGGCCTCTTTATCCTGCTGTGAGCAAGGATCAATGACCAAAAGGAGGAATCATGAGGAAATACGAAGCTACATTTATCTTCAGAGTAGAAGAAGATAAAATGAGCAAGGCCAAAGAATTTGTAAAAAATCTTCTTGAAAGCAAATCTGCTAAATTTCTTAAAGAAGAAGATCGAGGAGACCAGGTTCTGGCATATGAAATAAAAAAGCAGCCCAAAGGGCGCTATTTTTTCTATGAACTTGAATTTGACCCATCAAAACTTAATGAAACAGAAAAAGAAATAAGAATGAACTCAGATGTTCTTAAATTCCTATTTGTAAATATTGGGTGATTACTATTGCGAGGTAATTCAATATGACAGATATTAATAGGGTTTTTCTTGTTGGCAGACTAACAAGAGATGCTGAACTTAGAGTTACGACATCAGGCACATCTGTTGCCAAATTTTCCATAGCAGTTAACAGAAGCAAAAAAAGCGGTGATCAATGGGATGAAGAGGTAAACTATTTTGACATCGTGCTATGGGGAAAAACAGCAGAAGCTTTAAGTAAATATCTTACTAAAGGCAAACAAGTTGCAATAGATGGCGAACTCAGACAAAGCAGATGGGAACAAGAGGGCCAGAACAGAAGCAGGATTGAAATTCATGCAGCGAATATTCAGCTTCTCGGAGGCAGTGGATCAGGAGGCAGCAGCGGCCAGTCTTATGCACAATCAAATGTGCCAAGGCAGGAAAAAAGCCAGATGCAACCCCAATCCCATGAAAAATCTGTTCCATTTGAAAAATTTGAAGACCCCGGGCAGTTTGATGATGACGGGATTCCATTTTAAAACCAAGGAGTAAAAAATATGTCGGATGACTTTAAAGAAAAAATTGAAGAAGACAATTTTGATAAAAAAGATATGGATGTGCTTCCTGATGATGACCATGGACATGAGCATGAACATGATCAGAAAATGGGAGCAATGAAAGGTAAACTAAAAACTCAATTTAAAAGAAAAATATGTAAATTCTGTGACCAGAAAATTACTGCTGATTATAAAAATTATGAGATGCTTAGGCGGTTTATTACAGAAAGAGGAAAAATACTGCCAAGAAGAATTACTGGAACATGTGCAAAACATCAAAGATCTCTTACAACAGCAATAAAAAGAGCAAGAGTTCTTGCATATTTGCCTTTTATAAAGCAATAAGTATTATTCACAGGGAATGATGGAATGGATGTTGAAAATTTTCCGGATAATTCCAGAAAAATAGAAAAAGAGGTAATAATTTTTTCGATTATATCAATACTTCTTTATCAATCCGGTTATTTTTTCTTCTTTTTTCTTGTTCCGCTTCAATTTCTTAGAAATAAAAAAGGCTTTTTACAAATGATTCAGGCAGCAATTATTTTTATTGCAATAACTTTTATTGTATCTTTTTTTAGAACAAGAGGACTTGGAACATTTGTTCTAAGAAGCACAATAATTATTTCAGAAATTTTAGTATTAATAATAATGCTTTTAGGATTTTTGTATATCAATAATAATTGGCCGGGAAATCCAAGAATGCTTAAAAAATTGTTAATTGTAACAACAGGAGCATTTTTTATTGGAATTCCTGCTATATTGATTTATAATTCAGCAGTTTTTCAAAATTATTATAAAAGCCAGATAGCGATTACGCTTGAAGTAATGATCCGTGCTTTTAGTAATACACAAAGCAGTGATGCTTTGGATTTTGCGGCAATGCTGAAAACTGTTGATGCTGAAACTGTATATAATATAATTAAAAGAGCTATAATGCGTAGTTATCTTTTTATATATTTTATTATACTTTCAGGAAGCTGGTGGTTAGGCAGTATAAAAATCATAGACGGAAAATGGAGCAGCCGACTTAATCTTAAGGCATTTTCTGTTCCGGAATCTATGGTTTGGCCTTTGATAATAGCATTAACAACCGTAGTAATTGGTTATAAAATAAATATTGGGTTTTTAGGCTATATTGGATGGAATATACTGCTTATAATAGTTACACTTTACGGATTGCGAGGTATTGGAATAATTCAAAGCATTCTTTTAGCGATGAATGTTCCAAGATTTCTTAGAATATTTGTTTTTAGCCTGATTCTTCTGCTTTTAATGCAGCCTGGCCTAAGATATATAGTTCTTATTGCAGTGCCCGTACTTGGTGTATCGGAAATATGGATAAATTATAAGAATATAAGGGAGAAAAAATATGACAATGAAGGTAATTCTTAATCAGGATGTTGTAAATCTTGGGGAAGAAGGAGATGTAAAGTCAGTTGCCGATGGATATGGCAGAAACTTTCTCATTCCCAAGGGTTTAGCAGTTCCACATACAAAAAAATATATTAATATTTTTTCGCAGAAAAAAGAGATCATAGCAAAGAAAAAAGAGGAAAAGAAGCAGCAGGCTCTTGGAATCAAAGAGAGGATTGAATCAATCGAAGGACTTGCTATCGTAATGCCTGCAGGAGAATCAGGCAAGTTGTTTGGATCTGTAAATAATTCCGTAATTGCAGATGCTCTGGCAAAAGAAGGTATTACAATTGAAAAGAAAAAAATAGAGATACCAGACAATAGTATTAAAATGATTGGCAATTATAATATTAAAGTAAAACTTTATGCTAATCAGACAGCAATGTTAAAAATTGTCGTTTCTGGTGCTGATTCAGTTGAAACTGAAAAAAAATAATTTAAGAGATGTCCCAGGAGCCTTTAAAAGACAAGATACCGCCTCATAATCTCGAAGCGGAAAAAGCAACACTTGGGGCAATATTACTAAATCCGGAAGCACTGGATACTGTTCTAATGTATCTGCGTCCGGATGATTTTTATAAAAACAGCCATAAAATAATTTTTAAAGCAATACT
>WRCW01000168.1 GCA_009783755.1 Spirochaetaceae bacterium | reverse complement strand
ACATTATTACCACTAGTTCCTTTCAATTTTTCAATTTCTTTGTCATAAAAAAGTTTTTCTTCTATCAATTTTTCAAGCTGATAAGGGTCAGAAGCATCATCTTTAGCAATTATCCTCTCAAGCTGCATTCTTTTAGCCTGCAAATTTTTAAGCTTAATCACATTAATACTATCATCAATTAACTGTTTAGAATTTACCGAAAATTCCTCTGATGAGTGTTTTTTTGCAATAAGACTCCTTAAATCTGAATTTTCTATCTTTTCCAGTATGCTTTCTATCGAAAAAGAGTTGTTTCTATAAGATTCTTCAAGAATTATGTAAATATTCCTCGCACTTTTATCCAGTATGTCATCAACAGAAAGTTCATCACGAACTATATAAAAATAATCATAATTACTTATTACAGCAAGCATTAAATATAATTCAGGGGATATTTTATCACTACCTAATGTTAAATCAGTAGTTTCATATCGTTTTTTATCATCTTTTTTTAAATACTTGATATAATCATCGTAGACATTTCTATAATCTGTATCAAGAGTTTCTGCAATTGCTTTAAGCCTGCCGCTTCTTCTGACTTCAGATTCAGAAATTACAACAAAAGCAAATAATTTATCTAAATAATCTTTAATTCCTTCCTCTTTTGATAGATTACAAATAGTTTTATACTTATTTAATAAGAAGCCAAAACTATTTATACGATATTTTAAAATATTTTTCAACGCTTCTTTGTCCTGTTTTTTAAAAATATCTGCAGGATCTTCCCCTTTTTGAAGGCTAACAACATTGCAATCAAGGCCAATTTTCTCACAAATATATGAACTCCTGACTGTTGCTTTAAATCCTGCTTCATCACCATCAAAAACCAGAGTTACACTTGAACAATTTTTCCTTATGATATCTGCATGATTTTCTGTAAATGCTGTTCCTAAAGGGGCTACACAATTTTCAATACCTGCCTGAAACATGGCAATTACATCCATATAACCTTCAACTATATAGGCAAAATTATTCTTTCTTATCTCTTTTTGGGCAAAATTTAACCCATAAAGCTCACTGCTTTTCTTAAAAATAGGAGATTCCGGAGAATTTATATATTTAGGTAATGAATTATCAAGGCAACGCCCACCAAAAGCAACAATTTTTCCTGATTTTGAAAAAATTGGGAAAATAACACGGCCTGAAAAAATTGAAATATTTCTATATTTTGATGAAAAAAGTCCTGTTTTTGAAAGAAAATCTTCTGAATAGCTTTTTTTTCTTAAAAAATCATATAACCATTTTCTATCAGCTGGTATATAACCTAACCTGAATTTTTCTATTGAAGATTGCGAAATTCCTCTGTTTTCCATATATTCCAATGCTTTTTTTGCTTCAGGTTTATTTAATATAATATAAGAAAAAGTGGCACTTATTTTATCAAAAAGATCAAAAAGCTGTTTTTTAAACTTACTTTCCTCTGAAATAGGTTCATATTCCTCTTTTTCTAGATTTATTCCTGCTTTTTTAGCTAAAAATTGAATTGCTTCCGGAAAAGTGAGCTTCTCAATCTCCATTACAAAGCTAAAGATATCCCCACCTTTATGGCAACCATAGCAGTAGAACATCCCTTTATCAGGTGTAACAGTAAATGATGGTGTTTTTTCAGTATGAAAAGGACATAATCCCTTAAGGCTTCTGCCATTTTTTTTAAGATTTACATAACTACTTACAATTTCTTCTATGTCTGTCTTTTCAATTATCTCTTTTTTTACTTCGTCTGATATTATCATTTTAATTCTTTAAATATAAAAATTTTGCATTATTATGTTCTGAAAGTCGTGTTGAAAAAAAATGTTCACCTGAATTCTTATCTTTTAACACAAAGTAAAGATAATTTGTATTTGCCGGATAAAATGCTGCACTAAGCGCAACCTTTCCCGGGTTACTTATTGGTGTTGGTGGAAGTCCATACCGTAAATATGTATTATACTCTGACTCTATACCTATATCATCATAGGTCAAATATTCGGGATGCGGCTTTTTAAGAATTTCTGTAATAATGTATTCAACAGTAGCGCATGAACCAAGATGCATTCTTATGTTAAGTCTGTTGAAAAAAACAGATGCAATTATTGGAGCTTCATCTTCCACCCTATATTCCCTCTCAACTATAGATGCGACTTTAACATGGTTATTGATATCCTCGGAACTTATGTTAGCATACTCAGGATATATTACAGCTAATTTTTTAAAAAAATTTGATACCATGTATGATACAACTTTCACAGCAGGATAGTTTTGAGGAAACATATAGGAGTCGGGAAATAGATATCCTTCAAGCGAGCTGGAAGCAATATTGAATTTTTTGATCAAGTCGTTATTCACTACAGCATTTAAAAAATTCTCCGAATCAGTAATTTTTGCAGCTTCAAGTATTGAAGCTATTTTAGAAACAGTTACACCTTCGGGAATTGTAACTTTATATAACAGAGCAGCGCCTGAAACAATCATTTTATGAATTTCCATGGTATCCATAGTTCTGTTTATACTGTATTGTCCGCTTTTCATTTTCTGTTCAGTGCCCATTATTTTCGATATAGTCACCATAAGAAAATCTGAGCGGATCAAATCATTTTCTTTCAGCTTTTCAGATATTGATCTCAAGGTCTGCCCTTTTTCTATTTCTACAATAAATATTTCATCATCAGATATGGAAACAGGAAGGTTATAGTAATAAAGCACTCCTACACTAACAAAGAGAAAAACAATAAATACAAAAATAATTGCTATAACAATTTTCATAATAGTTTTCATATACCAAACCTATTGGATCCTGTCATTCCATTATAAAGTTATCTTATTAATATAAATTCCACTCTTCTGTTTTTCCACCTGTTTTCTGCATCGCTAAACGGAACAATTGGTTTTGTACCTCCAACACCCAGAGTGCTCATTCTATCTGCCGCAACACCTCTTTCAGTGAGGATCCTTTTTACTGTTTCGCACCGAAGTTGTGAAAGAGGAATAAGTTCATTCTTCTCTTCTGCTGCTGCTTTTACAGGATCATTCCAGCTTAAATTATTTGCATGCCCTTCTATCTTTATTCTATATGAAGAATATTTATTTAAGATTTCAGAGAGCCTTTTAATAATTTTATCGTTCTTCTCTTTTATTTCACGAATATCTGTAACAAGCTCAGGGCTATTTGGAGCAAAATTTATACTTGAAATATTAATTTTAAGATTGTCTCCATCTCTTAGTACAAGAACATCAACTGCTATAATGCCGGATATTTTTACACTATTTCCGAAAACATCACTTGCTGTAAGTTCATAAGGATAATCTTCCGCTGCCTGGACAAGCTCTCCCCGGTCAGACATACCATCCCATGTTATCCTTTTTGGAGGAAGCCCTTTCCCTGCAAATTTTTTAAAATTATTCATATAGGGATCTTTGATCTGCATTTCCCAATTACTTATTTCACTTCTATCTTCAAGTTTTATCATTATGTTAAGTTCATCATCTATGCCATCATTATCAGGTGAAAATGGGAAAGGCGTTAAAACAACTTCTGCCTTGGGCGGTGTCGTATCCAGTATAAAACTTCTGGTTTCAGAAGTTTTTATGTCACCCTTTTTATAAATAACAGAGAATTCAGCTTTATAGGTATCGTCTATTATTTCTCCATTATCTGTCTTTCCATCCCATATTATTGAATCTGGTATAGAGGCTTTATCTGTAAATGTTTTTACGATTTTTCCTGCAGAAGAGATAATTTTAAGACCCCATGATTCTACAGCTACCTCTTTTGTATAAAGAAGAGAGAATTTTATTGTGTCTAAAAAATTATCGTTATTTGGAGAAAAACCATCCCCGCCGACAGAAGCAATTGCCAATGTAGGACGTGTATCAAGTTCTATGCTATTAATAGTTCTTACAGTTTTATTTCCCGCAGCATCCTGTGATTGTATCGTAAATTTATAAATCCCGTTTCTTACAATATTTCCATTCTGATCTTTTCCATCCCAAATATAATCATCGGGTTTTCCTTTCTGCACAGAACTTCTTACTACGTTATTCTTTGAATCTGTAATTATAATATCCCATTCATCTTCATAAGAAGGATCGATCATTTTAATAGTTACAAAATCTTTATTTCCATCTCCATTTGGAGAGAAAATAGTATAATCTGCTTTAATTTCAATTTTTGGAAAAGTAATATCAAGTATAAATGGTTCAGCTACAACTGTTGGGTTATTGCCATTGATATATAACACTTCTATTTTTGCGCTATATTTGCCTTCAACTATTTTGCCTGCCATATTGCCTAATGCAATTTTTCCATCCCATGTTATTTT
>WRCW01000167.1 GCA_009783755.1 Spirochaetaceae bacterium | reverse complement strand
CCTGAATTTTTTGATTGAATAGAAAGAAAAGCCAATAGTTTTTCTCTGGTAGAACGTCTTGATAAAATATCCAATTTTTCATTTTGCATAACATTTTTTCTTGCAATTATCTCTATCATATTCTTAACAAGCTTGTTGTGAAATGTACAATTAGAAGAACATTTCTGGATAATATTCCTGCAGTCGATCATAAGAATGTCTGATTCTTCGCTTGCAATAACAGAAACAGGAATTTTTTCAAGATTAGCATAAGCAAATGCTTCTGCAAAAAGAGAACCTTTTTTCAATTCTGCAATAATTGCTCTGTTTCCATATATATCATCATTAGTAAGTTGAACAGCTCCTGATAATATAACCCCTATAGATGTTAAAGCATCTCCTGCAAGAAATATCATTTTATCTTTTTTATAATGTACTACTCTGCCTGCGAGGCATTTGATCATTGTAAAAATATCAGAATCCTTTATTTGTTTAAACAAAGGAGATTTTTGTAAAACATAAAGATATTTTTCCATAAATTCCTTTATAAAATTACTATAAAAAATAAAAGATTTACAAGTATATACTATAAATATATAATAAAAAAAATAAACGGGGGAATGTGTGTCAAGAAAATTATCCACAGCTTCTATAAGATTTAAAGTATTTCTTTTTTCAATCATTATGCTTGCCATTTTTGTTATTGGCGGCATGAGTGCTTTTTTTCTTTTTATGAGGCAGATTATCCAGACAAATGTAAGACAGGATTTAATAAGCACTGCAGAAATTGAACGAATTAAACTGGAAGCTTCTGTAAATGGAGAAATTGCTATTGCAATGAAAATGGCTGACTCTCCCCTTATAAAAAGACACTTTCTGAATCCTAATGATAAAGAGATTGAAAAACTTGCAGCTGAAGAGATTGCCGGGTACAGACGAGCTTTTGAAAGTAATTCTGTTTTTTGGGTAAGCGATACAGATAAACGATTTTTTTCAGATGATAAGTATGCATATACAATCGACACGAATGATCCAAACAACTACTGGTATAAGATGACCCTCTATGAAACTGAAAAATATAACTTTAATATCAACTACAATCCTGAGCTTAAGAAAACAAATCTTTGGATAAATGCCCCGGTTTTTATGGATAAAAAACCTATTGGAATGCTGGGAACAGGTATAGACCTTTCTGCTTTTATTGATTCTATATTTAAAGATTATAAAGGAAGTGCAAGACTCTATTTTTTTAATTCTGCAGGAGAAATAACAGGTGCCAGAGATGCAAAACTGCTGGCAGAAAAAGTGACCCTGGAAAAAGAATTGGGTAAACCAGGAGCGCTAATTATAGAAGAGGCAAAAAAACTTAAACCAAATGAATTAAGTTTTTTTAATTCCACTAGTGGAGAAGTTGTCATTCAAACAATTCCGGTTCTTGGCTGGTATATAACTCTTATTCATCCCATTACCATAGCAGATTACCTTGCTTCTTCCATGACTATCCTTTTCTTTTTAATGCTGGCGATGATTATTATTATTGTTATTATTTTTAACATGGCAGTTTCAAGCTTTATCAAACCACTTCATAAAATGGTAGATGCCCTTAATCTTATTGCAGATGGCTGGGATCTTTCGCACCGTATTGAAATCAAATCAAAAGATGAAATTGGAACTTTAGGTATTTTCTTTAATCATACTTTTGAAAAAATGTCTGCTCTTATAAAGACAATAAAAGAACGTGCTATCACCTTGTCAGATACAGGTGACGAACTTACATCTAATATGGGTGGAGCTGAAAAGATGATCAGTAAAATTAATGATGCTATGGAGAGCATGAAGGGGCGCATTTTAAGCCAAAGCCAGGAGGTGAATGCCTCGGCACAATCCATAGATAGGATCATTGCAGGATTGGCAACCCTTAACAATAATATCGAAGTACAATCAGAAAGTGTAGCAAGATCTTCGTCAGCTATTGAAGAAATGTTTGCAAATATACAGTCTGTGACTGAAACTCTGATCAGAAATGGTGCTAATATCAATTCTCTCTCAGGATCTGCCGAAACTGGCCGTGTTGATCTGGAAAGGGTTTCTGCGGACATTCAGAAAATTGCCAAAGAATCAGAAGGGCTTTTAAAAATCAACTCTGTAATGCAGGGCATTGCCAGCCAGACCAATCTTCTTTCCATGAATGCTGCAATAGAAGCAGCTCACGCCGGAGAATCTGGAAAGGGTTTTGCTGTGGTTGCTGATGAAATCAGAAAACTTTCGGAAAATTCAGCAAAACAGTCCAAGAGTATCAGCAGTGTTCTAAAAGAGATAAAAAGTTCTATTGATGCGATTACTGAATCTAATGCATTGGTATTGGATCATTTTAAGGCAATTGAAAGAGATGTTAGTATTGTATCAAATCAGGAATTGCAAATTCGCAATGCTATGGAAGAACAGGAAGTTGGAGGCCGTGATATTTTGGAAGCAGTAACGCAGCTTAATACAATAACAGCCCAGGTAAAAAGCGCTTCTGCGGATATGGCGACAGAAGGGAGAGAAGTGGCTGCAGAAAGCAGTAAGTTGAAAAAACTTACAGGAGAAGTGGGCAACGGCATGGATGAAATCTCCGGAAGTGTTGAGCAGATCAATACTTCTGTTTTCAGGGTAAAAGAGATAAGCCATGAAAATAAAGAAAATATAGGAACTCTAAGCGAAGAGCTTTCGAAGTTCAAGGTATAGTGAGCAGAATCAATCCACTATGTAAGTATGATCAAAACTCTGCTTAAAGTAATAAAAAAACTCTTTAACTCACAGCTTGATTTTCGGACAAGGCTGTTTAATATAATGGCAATCGCCGGGATTCTCATCAGTTTGATTACAGGTATTGCGGGAATTTTTATTGGTGCCGGACTTAATAATCTTTTGCTCTGCATGGCTGCTATTGTGATTGCTATAGTACTCCTATGGTACTCTTTTACACGAGGGAAGTACCAATTTTGCTATATGATTGTAATCATTATAGTATTTTTGGTTCTATTTTCTGCTCTGTTCTTCAGCGCTGGTGGTTATTACAGCGGAATGCCATCTTTTTTTATCTTTGCTGTAGTGTTTACGGTCTTCATGCTTGAAGGAAAAAAGACAATAGTTGTAGTGGGTTTGGAACTGGCTATTTATTCATCTCTTTGCATTTATGCTTACCATAATCCAGATTCCATAGACTTTTTTGATACAGAAGCAAATCTTTTGGTTGATATAATTATTGGTTTTATTTTTGTAAGCATGGCGCTGAGTATTACAATAGCTCTCCATTTCAGGGTGTACACTCAAAGGCAAAAAGAGCTTGAAGCTGCTAGAAAGCAAGTGGAAGAATTCGCAAAAATGAAAAGCGAGCTGTTTGCAGGGATAAGCCATGAGATGCGTACCCCGCTTACGGTGATGTCTACCTATGCACAGTTTGTTGCGGAGCAGATCAGGGAATCAGGCGTTAATGAGCAAACTATGGCTGATCTCGCTACTATCAGCGGAGAAGCTAAACGTCTTGCAGAAATGGCTAACAATACACTTAAGATATTTATGACCAATTCTGAGACAAGCAGTGGTATGCAAAAAAAATCACTGGTTGATATGCTTGATATATCTTGTCGCCTTGTGCGGCTTTTTGAGCCTGTTGCTTTACGGAGTGGAAAAAAAATATCTGTGTTGATCAATGAGAATACTAAGGATAGTAGCTATGGAGAAGAGAAGACAGGAGAGAAGCTTCCGCAAATATTTGGTGATGCAGATGCCTTGACCCAGCTTGTATGGAACCTTTTACAAAATGCCATCATCCATTCGGAAGGTAAGACAATAACATTGAATGTTGAGCCAGATAATGATAGTGTAAAGGTTATAGTTAGTGATGATGGCATTGGTATTGATCCAGGCATATTGCCGTATATTTTTGAGCGCGGTGTTAGCGGCAAAAAAGAGGGAAATGGTATTGGGCTATCAATATGCCGTGACATAGCAAAGCAACACCACGGGGAGATCAGCATAATAAGTGAGCCGGATAAAGGGACAAAAGTGATGGTACTATTGCGCAGTCTTGCTGGAGGATGATAAGTGTCTGAAAAAGAAATTATACAATCTCTTGGGTCGTATAATAAAAAGAAGGATATAAAGGCAGATAGTCAGTTGCTTGGTATTGCGCTGCTCGTTGAAGATAATCAACAAATACTTGATATAAATTGCAGGATGCTGGAAAAAGAGGGCATTCTGGTACTTACTGCGAAGACCATTGCAGAAGCGCGCGAACGGATCAAACTTGCCCGCCCTGATGTAGCTGTTTTGGATATTATGATGCCTGATGGAAGTGGCATTGATTTTCTTTCTGAATTACGCCAATTATACGAAACTCCTTCAAATCCTGTT
>WRCW01000166.1 GCA_009783755.1 Spirochaetaceae bacterium | reverse complement strand
GCAGAATGGTCCTGATATAATCTGCCTTCAGGAAATCGAAAATAAAAAAGTTATTAAAGATCTTGCAACAGTATGGCTCAATAAATTTTCCTATACAGATTATATATCTGCAGATAATGAAGGGAGTGCCATAACAACAGGGATAATAAGCAGGTATCCTGTAAAAAAATCAACAAACCATTCACTATATTTAAAAGATTTTAATAATCTTAGAATTATTACAGAAGCAATTATCGAAATAGATAATAAAGACTTTCATATATTTAACTGCCATTTTAAATCAAAGATCGGAGGCGATGAAGAGACAGAGCCTGCAAGAGTAAGAGCAGCAGAAGCAATAACAATAAGGTGCAAAGAAATATATTTTGAAAATCCAGATGCAAAAATAATTATTGCAGGAGATCTAAATACAAACATAGATGAATATACAAGGCATAATAAAAAATATTTAACAGCAATAATGCCTTTAAAAGAGATGGGAATATTTCCAGCTAAAGAAGTTTTGGTTGTAACAGGAAACAAAGAGGAAGTTGTTTTCTCCGGAGATTCGCTTGTCTTTTATTCTCCATGGCTTGAGGGATATGAAACAGGGAGCTATCTATACAGAAATAACTGGGAGACTATTGACCACTTTCTTTTAGCAGCTCCATTTTTTAACAATAGAGATTTTGAATATTTTGGTTTTAAAATATTAAACAATAAAGAATTTTCAAATGCAAATGGCGCTCCTATGTCGTGGAACAACAGAACGCAAACCGGTTATTCAGACCACTTTCCCATAATTCTTTTTATTTCAAACATTAATTGAGGCAATCCCGGGATCAGGTTAACAGGAAATATTTAAACTCTTCTACAGAGTTTAGATATGCAATAGTGTTTTCTTTCATATATTGCTTTATCTCCGGAATATTATGGCTCCATCCTGCGGCAACAACATCAACACCTGAATTTTTTCCCATAACAACTCCGGGCCTAAGGTCATCAATTATTATAGAATCTTTTGGAGCTATTCCAAATGACTCAAGGCTGGTAAATACAGGCCATGGATTTGGTTTCCGTTTTGTTGCATCAGTTGTCCAACCAAAAATCATATCTGGTAAAAAAAAATCTTTTCCAAAAAATCCATTAGTTTTATAATCCCTTTCAATAAGATCTTTATCTGAATGGGAAACAACAACAATCTTTCCGCCCCTGTTTCTGTATTGGATAAGGGTCTCTATGATCCCGGGAAAAAAGTCAGAAGTAATCTCTACAGCAAATTTTCTCCATATTCCATATTCTATTTCAACTTCTTCATCTGTCATGAGCAAATCTTCTTTCATATATTCCATGATTCCAGGATTAAAATTTTTTTTAAACCATTCATCAAGAGAAAGAGGGGGGAGTTGGGGCCTCATTATTTTCATAACTTCTATATGCGCTCTATGGTGAATTATCGGAGTGCTGTTTACAGAGGTGTCATCATGGTCAAGAAAAAGGCATTTATATCTTAGAGTTTTATTCAAAATCTTCCCTTATAACATCTATAGCGCTTTGTATAACCCCAAAAGGCGGGCTTATTTGGATCCCTTTTACTGCTGGTTTTACTGAAGCAAGAATTTCCCGTGCAATTAAAATCCCTTCTCTTACACCCTCTTCTTTTGTTTTGGTTTTTTCCATTCTTTTCATTATATAGTCAGGAATAGTAATACCTGGAACTTCGTTATTAAGGAAAAGGGCATTTCGATATGAAGCAAGCGGCCATATTCCGGCAATTACAGGAATTCTTGTCTTTTTTATCTTATCTATAAAATTTAAAAGATGTTCATAATCAAAGACCGGCTGTGTAATAAAATAATCTGCGCCTGCTTCTGCTTTCAGAAAGCACCGGTCGATTTCCCGCTCAAGCCCTGTTGTTGCAGGATTTGCTCCTGCTCCTATAACAAAACTTGTCTGCCCGGGAAGTTCTTTTCCGCCAAAATCTATCCCCTTATTAAGTCTTTTCGCAAGAGTGATAAGCCCTATAGCATCAACATCAAAAACTCCTGTTACATCGGGATAGTTTCCAACCTTTGGAGGGTCTCCTGTGATTATAAAAATATTTCTTAACCCAACTGCCTGAAACCCAAGCAGCTCAGATTGTATCCCTATAAGATTTTTATCTCTGCAGCAAATATGAGGTATTGTTTCGATCCCTGCTTTTTTTTCAATTTCAAGGGCAGTTATTCCAACTGAAATTCTTGAAGATGCTCGTGGGCCATCCGGCAGGTTGACATACTGAATTCCTTTTGATTTTAACTCTGCAGAACGGGCAATGATTTTTGATAAGTCTGTGCCCATTGGCGGAACAAGCTCCACTGTTGCTATCCAGTTTCCATCTGCAATTGCTTTTCCCAGTGAGGAGCGTTCTTGCAATAGAGCTTCATCTTTTTCCTGTACATCTTTTTCTGTTACAGCAGTAACTTTAACTTCTGAAACAGCAGCGCCCAGAGCAAGAATCATTCTCCCTGCTTCTTTTATATGTGCAGGGCTTGTTCCGCAGCAACCCCCTATACCAGAAGCTCCTGCTTCAAAAAATTTAAGCGCATAGTTGCCAAAATATGAAGGAGATGCAAGATAAACATTTCTGTTATCGATTTCCCGCGGCAATCCTGCATTAGGCATAACAACAATAGGTTTTTTTACAAAAGGTTTTATTGCCATTAATATTTCAAGCGTATGGTCAGGTCCTACTGCACAGTTGACTCCAATTACATCTATATTGGTTTCAGCTTCAAGTTGCTTTGCAATGGCAGGCGCTTCTCGTTTATACTCTTCAACATTAAGCGGACCAAGAGCGAATTGTGCCTGAACAGGTATTTGATGTGCGATCGACTTTGCAACTTTTACAGCAAGAAGAAGTTCTGTTATATCTCTGAAAGTTTCCAAAATAATAAGATCTATATCCTCACTAACAAGAGCAGAGATTTGAATTTTAAATGCTTCTTCAGCTTCTTTTATACTGATCGGACCAAGCGGGGCAAGTCGTTCACCAATAGGACCTACAGAACCAGCAACATAGATATCATCTCCTGCTTCTTTTCTTGCGATCCTTACTGCAGCCTTGTTTATCTCTTCTGTTTTATTTTCAATCTGATATGTTCTAAGCTTGATTGGGTTTGCGCCAAAGCTATTTGTTTCAATGACCTGCGCGCCTGCTTCAATATAGCGTCTGTGGAGACTGCCTACAAGAGCAGAATTAGAAATAGAAACTTCTTCAAAACAGCTGTTCAGCGGAACACCTTCTACATAAAGCATTGTTCCCATGGCGCCATCAAAAAGAATTACCCCTTTTTTAATTCTCTCAAGATACTTTACTCTCACTACATGCTCCTGATAATTTTTTATTACATCTGTTATATTATAATAAATTTTGTATGCTTAAAGCAAATACCAACTTGGCTTTTAACTGTAAAATGAGATGCGGGCACAGAGCGGCCGACTTTGACTAAAAAATTATTCCTTCATCTTTCTGATATTTTTTTATAACAGATGCAAGATCAAATTTTCCATCATAAAAAGCTTTTCCCGTGATAATGCCTCTTATTTTATTGCTTGCTGAAGGATCTTCTGTAATTTTCCTAAAATCATCTTCCCCGCTTATGCCGCCAGAAATAATAACAGGAAGTCCAGATTCATCAGCTATTAATTTACTGTTTTCAATGTCAGGCCCAGATAGTGTTCCATCTTTTGAAATATTTGTATAAATAATACTGCAGAAACCAGCTTCTGCTGCTTTTTTGGCAAGATCAATATCTCTGATACCGGAACCCTGTTCCCAGCCTGATATACGGACTTCTCCATCAAGAGCATCAATACCAGCGATGAATTTTTTTCCGTATTTTTTGATCCAGCCTATGCATTTACTGGGATGTTTTGCAAAAATAGTTCCAAGAATAAGCCTGTCAATTCCTGTGGAGAGTATCTCGTTAATATCTTCTTCACTTCGGATGCCTCCCCCAAGTTCAAGGGTTGCTTTTACCTTGCTTCTTATATTTGATATGATTTTTCTGTTATTCTTTCCTTTCCCTTGTGCAGCATCGAGATCAACAATATGAATTCGTTTTGCTCCTGCTTTTTCAAGACCAATAGCAACTGCCACCGCATCATCGCTATATACTGTTACTTTGCTGTAGTCGCCTTTATAAAGTCTTACACACTTTCCATCAAGAATATCTATTGCGGGAATAATAAGCACTATTCTCTCGCTACTTTGAATCTTTTCACTTTTTTAGTAGAAGTCATTTCAAGCGGATTATCCAATATTCCTATTTTCGTTATCCACATATACTGCGGCATTTCTTTGTTTATTTCCGCTACATCTTTTTTAAGTATTTCATAAATTTCTTCTTTAGAATGT
>WRCW01000165.1 GCA_009783755.1 Spirochaetaceae bacterium | reverse complement strand
CTGTAACAATGATTATTTTACCTTCTCTTATATCACTGATAGCTTCTTCAATAGTACTAAAAGACATTTATATTCTCCTTAAAATCCATGTTTTTTTAAAAAATCAATATCTATCTTACTGCTGCTTTCCGATGAGCTTGCAAGAGCGAGCGAAGATTCTTTTCCTGTATTAAGAAATTTATAAATATATTTTCCAACCAGATCACATTCAAGATTAACAGCATCACCTATATTTTTCTTGAGCAATGAAGTCTCTTTTATAGTAAGAGGAATAAGAGATACAGAAAGATAATCTTTTTCTATCTCTGCAACAGTAAGGCTTATCCCATCTATTGCAATAGACCCTTTGTCTATAACATATTTAAGAATATCAGGAGATGCTTTTATTTTTACCCAAACAGCATTATCTTCGCGTTTGATATCAGCAATAGTACCTGTGCCATCAATATGGCCTGCTACCATGTGGCCGCCAAACCGCCCATCTGCCCGCATAGCTCTTTCAAGATTTACAATATCTCCAATTTTTAGATTTGAAAAAGCTGTCTTTCTTAATGTCTCCGGCATAACATCTGAGGCAAAGCTATCAGAATAAATATCAGTTACAGTAAGGCAAACTCCGCTTACAGCAACACTCTCCCCTATTTTTAAGCCCTTAAGAACAATATCAGCTCCTATTGTAAGCCTTATTGATTTGCTTCCTTGCTGTATGGATTTTATTTTCCCTTTTTCTTCAACTATTCCTGTGAACATGGGACTCCCTCCACCTTATATTCAAGCAAAACATCTTCTCCTATCATAGTAGTATTAAGCAATTTTAAAGAAATTGCTTTTGAAATATTTTTTATCCCTTCACCTTCTACAGGAGAAAAGCTCTCTTTGCCGCCAAATATTTTAGCGCCTATATATATATGCAATTTTTGGACAATACCCTGATCAAGAGCGCTATAATTTAGAGTTCCGCCACCTTCCAGAAGAATACTGTCAATTCCTGTTTTCCCAAGCTTTTGCATTAAATCCTGCAAATCAAGTTTTGAACCTTTTAATTCTGTTTCGATTATAGTAAGCCCCATAGCTTCGAGTTGTTCTTTTTTGGAATTATTGAAAGATGTATCTTCCGATGCATTGCGAGCTGAAGCAGCCACAATAGTGGGAATTGATTTTGCTGTTTGCACAACTTTTGAATCCAATGGTATTTTCAAATTAGTATCACAAATAATTCTAACAGGATTTTTACCTATTTCTTCGGATATCCTGCATGTAAGAAGAGGGTCATCAGCAAGAACAGTCCCAATTCCAACCATAATACCGGACAGAGCATGTCTTGTTTTATGAGTATGTTCTCGTGCCAGATTCCCTGTGATCCATTTAGATTCTCCGGAACTTGTTGCAATTTTACCATCAGCAGTCATTGCATATTTCATAACAACATATGGCTTTTTATTTTTTATATAATAAAAAAATATTTCATTTAAATCCTGGCACTCTTTTTCAAGTAGACCTGTTTCAACTTCAATTCCATGATTTTTAAGTATCTCGATCCCTTTTCCGCAAACAAGAGGATTAGGATCATTGCAACCAATAACAACTTTTGATATTTTATTTTTGATTATTGCATCTGTGCATGGAGGAGTTTTTCCATGATGGCAACAAGGTTCAAGTGTTACATACAATGTTGCCCCTGCTGCATTGCTGCAGTTTTTTAATGCTTCGATTTCAGCATGAGGTCCGCCATAAACTGAATGATAACCCTGCCCTATTATTTTATCATCTTTTACAATTACAGCGCCAACCATAGGATTGGGATTAACATTTCCAATGCCCTTTGATGCAAGATCTAAAGCAATACGCATATATTTTTCATGCATTGCTAAAATATTCATAACAGATACCTTCCCACGCTTTATTGCGACATCCTGTCGCGGCGTGGGACGCGGCCTCCTTGCCGCAGCCACACGCTTTTTACGACATCCTGTCGCGGCGTGGGACGCGGCCTCCTTGCCGCAGCCACACGCTTTTTACAACATCCTCAATGAGAGGAGAAGTCTTGTTCGCAACTTCAAGACCTGCTTAAAAAAAAAGCCCTGAAACATAAAATAATTTCAGAGCTTCTAATATAAAAGTAACCTCTTCTTTCATCCAGACTCTAACTGTCGGCTTCGGAATCACACCGAATCTGCCTTTCGGCTCGTGGGCTTTACCACCGGTAGGGATTTTCACCCTGCCCTGAAGAATTCTATGTATTAATTATCTTTATAAATATTATATCTCTGCATAGTATCTGTCAATACAATAATAATCATCTCTTTTATATTAAAAAATTGATACAATAATTGTAATTATTCAATTTTATGCATATAATCTTTATATAACTTTCAAAAAGGAAGATTTCCCATGAAAAACCAAATAGTTTTTTACATTTTTCTATTTTTTATAATCCTATCTCCTGCATTCGGCGATTTAGTTCCTAAAAATGAAATTGACAATATGGCTCCACCAGAATGGATTTTTGGCGCATGGACTTTAGAAGAAGAAACTGATGAACCATTTATTATAATATTTACTGAAGACAATATCATAATGGATAATTACAGTTTGGCAGAAGATATTGAATCAGGCTATGTTATTCTTTTTGAACAAGAAATAACAGAAGAGTATTATGAAATATTTGTAAAATTTGAAAATGATGACTGGTTTAAAGAAAGATTCTTAAAAACCTCTGCTGATTCAATGGAATCGCAATTTACTGCCAGTGATGGTACAGAGATGTCTTTTACATATAATAAAGATTAAAAACCTAAATTCTGGAAACCAAAAGATCATAAGGATATTATCGTAAAAAGTATAGGTATATCATTATCAAGTGCATATGATTTAAGCTGCTTTTGATTTAGATTTTTCCTTTCTGTTTTTAATTTTACATATCCCCTGCGTCATTGTTCCCATTGGGCAAAATACACACCATGAGCGAGGCTTAAAAATAGTCATTGCAACAAGCCCAATCACAGTTGAAGTAAGCATTATACCATAAAATCCGAACGCAAACTGTGCTACCCAAGGTGATGCGACAGAAGTATTTGTCCAATTCCATGGTAGTTTGAACATCCATAAAAGCATTACTACTTCCTTTAGATCAGCACCTGCAAAAACAAAATAGGTCCTATATATCATCAGTATAAATTTTGTCATAAAAAAAACCAGGAATCCATAGCGGAACCAGTTAAATCTTAAAAATCGCGGGGCTTTTTTCTTTAATGATAATCCAAATCTGTTGCCCAATAAATCGAATAGTTGCCCTCTTTCGCAGTATTTGTTGCAGTAAACCTTGCTGCCGCCAATAATAGCGATGAGTAACGGTGTTATAAAGAAAATCATCCCCAACCATGCAAATAAGATATTAAAAAATCCAAGGGTAAAATAAACAGGAGAAGCAATCCAAAGATATTCATACCAGTGTTTCTGTTTAGTTTTCATCTTAAACAGCCTCCCTTGATACAATAGAAATAATCGATGCAGGACAGGTGTCTACGCATTTGCCACAGCCAACACACTTTTCTTCATTTAAGACAGCATTCATCCCTTTATAGATTGTAATAATACTCAATGGGCATACTTTTACACAGGCGCCGCAAGCTACACATTCTTTACCTATTGCTGCATACTTCTTAGTAATTGCCATATATACATACTCCCATAATTTTTTGTTATAATACTATTATTGAATAAAAGTCAAAAAATATCTTTAATATATAGTAGTTTTTTTAATAATTTGATTATATTATTCAAATATATCAGTATTGACTCAAAAAACTAAGTTAAAAATATAAAGAATTGTCTCAAATAGCGATTTTACAGCTTAAAGGATAATAAATGCGAAGTCTTGGAATAAATGTAGGCTCTTCCAGTATAAAACTGGCCCTTCTTGAAAATAATAAACTTAAATGGAGCATAGTGCTTCCTCATGATGGCGACTTGCCCGGAACTTTTAAAACTGCCTTAAAAGAGGGAAATATAGAGGAAGGGATAAAATCTCTGGTTACAGGGACCGAAGGGCGCTATCTTTTTAATATAAACAGCACTGTTGAAACTCTGTGTCTCGAAGAAGCTTTAAAAGAGTCCGGAGAACATGTAAATGCAGTTGTAACAATGGGCGGAGAAGATCTGGTTGTCTACACTGTAAATAAAAATGGAAAAATAGAAAATAATTTTTCAGGCAGTAAATGCGCATCCGGCACAGGCGAATTCTTTAAACAGCAACTTGGACGCATGGATATGAAGCTGGATAAAGTTAATTCTGTATCTCCAGACGCAAAAGCTCTCTCCCTTTCCACAAGATGTTCGGTTTTCATGAAGTCCGACTGCACCCATAAGCTTAACAAAAGAGAAGCTACAAAAGATGATATTGTTCTTTCTTTAAGCTCTGTTATG
>WRCW01000164.1 GCA_009783755.1 Spirochaetaceae bacterium | reverse complement strand
CCAGATCTGCTTTAATTTCTTTATGAATATTATCCAGATCCAGTAAAAAATCATCCAGATTTTTTTTGTAATATTCCTTATTCTGGGGATCGATTTCAAGCAGAGAATCAAATATATTTTTTGCCTGTATTTTTACAGCAAGCGGAGAAAGCCATATATGAGGATCCTCTCCCCCTTCATGGATTTCAGTATCCTCCCCTTCTCCATGAGAATGTTCTTCTAAATGCCTTTTTTTTACTCCTACAGAAGTATCAACTAATTTAATATTTTTTATCGTGGATTTTATTGCAGGGATAAACTGTTTTTCAAATGGAACCCCTATTGTAAAAAATAATGTTGAATTACTTAACTTTATGATCTGTTCAGGAGTTGGCTCATAAGTAGCAGGATTTTGTCCTGGTTTTACCATGACTTCAATGCTTATTTTATTGCCGCCAATTCTTTCGATAAAATATTTTTGAGGCAATATGCTTGCATAAACAGGAATTGCTGAATTTTCATTTTTACTTGCACATCCAGAAAATCCAAAAAATATAAAACAAAAAGCAGTAAAAAATATTATCAAGTATATTTTTTTCATATAAATTTCTACCCTGTGATTTTTAATTTTTTTTCAAACAGCACTATTTGTCCACGCAACACCGATTTAACTAGGTTTTCTCCAGAAGAAGCTGTAAAAAGTGATTATACTCTTTGGACTGTGGATCAAGTTTTAAAGCAGCCTCTACATCCTGCCTCGCTGCAAGATAATCTCCTGAATGAAAATAAAGTTGCGCTTTTGCAAACCAGAAATCAGGCTGATAAGGATCAAGAGATATGGCTTTGCGTAAATCATCAAGCGCTGCAGGAGAATTTTTTAGCATCCTGTGTGTTACACCCCTCAGATAAATGGTTTTTGCATTTTTAGAATTGATCTCTATAGCTTTGGAAAAATCTTCAAGAGCATCCGTATAGCAAGATTCAGCAAAAAAAGCCAGCCCTCTGTGGACATAGACAAGAGCTTTTATTTCTGTGTTATCCTGTTCAAGAAGTAATGTATATATTTTTATTGCTGTCTTGTACTGTCTATTGTTATGAGCAAGAAGCCCATTAAGCAAAAGATCATCCAAGCTTAGCGAAGATAAATCCTCATTATAATCAACATATTCAGGTTCATCATCTTTTTTATTCATGAATTTCACAAATTCTTCATTTTCTGCATTAAGCGCAAATATTTTCCCTGTAATTGTCTCTGAAAAAGTTTGTTGTCTTTGTTGCAACTCTTTTCTTAGCTTTCTTTGGTACTCTCTGATTTCCTGAAATATTATATCTGCCAATGTAAGATTAGCATTTACAGCAGCCAGTTTACGTTTAAGCGGCGTATCGAATGGATTAAATCCTGCTTTGTAAATCAATTCATGTTCAACCTCTGCCCATGCATCTTGCAGAATTGTTCTTATCTGTATTTCAGCACAAACCAGAGGTTCGCCGGTAGGATCGACCTCCGGAACAGGAAGTTTTATTAAAATATGGGTTGAATCATAACCAAATTCTTTAAAAGAATGAACATCGCCCTTGTTTTCAACCTCAACAATTGAAAAAAGCTCTCTGATAATTGTTTCAACTTCTTTTAATGTTTCAAGAAAAGGGCATATAATTCTTATTCCGAGTATATCTGAAATTAAAAGTTTATTATTGTTATCTCTGCGTCTTCTGACAAATTTTCTAAAATAATTTTCAAAAGCTTTTACTCTAAACCTGATTGATGCGCGTACCTGCCTCGAAGAAAGCTCTTGTTCTATTCTTCTGGCTAAATCCCTTACTATAAGATAATAATTTTCTTCGCGATCTCTATATGTTGTTTCAAGGTTAACCCTGTTTGGGACTATCCTTTGATCTGCCACATTATTACCTTCTTTTAAATCAAAAATCGGTTACTAAAATAATAATATAATACCTTTTATCTGTTTTTCAAGCTATAAAAAAAGCTGGCTAATTTAAATTAGCCAGCTTTTTTTCTTATTTTATAGAATTAGGTTCTTGGAGATCTTTCTCTTGGAACTCTTTCTCTTGCTTCATTAACAAGAAGTTCTCTGTTGTTAAACGGTTTTCCGTTTAATGCTGCAATAGCTTCTGCAGCAGCTTTGTCATCTTCCATTTCAACAAAACCAAAGCCTTTTGATCTGTTTGTATATCTATCAATTATAATAGATACATCAAGAACATTCCCATATCCTGCAAAAAGATCTGCAAGCTGATCTTCGGTTGTTGCATAGTTGAGATTTCCAACATAGAGTTTTTTTGACATAATTTTTTCCCTTTTTTTCCTTATAAAATTAAAATAATCGTGGTGCAGTCATATTAAAGTATTTATTTTGTCAAGAATTAAAAATTGAAGGAAGAATCTAGCAGCTTTAAGACTAAAAAACATATTATCCCAAATTATAACCAAAACAAAAAAATATTTGCCATACCACTGTGCAAACCACAGATTAGACTTACTATAACCTATTGATAAAAACAAGTCAATAAAAAAGTTGAAATTTTAAAGTTTTTTAAGAAGATCATCCATAATATCATGAAGTCTTTTATGAATATAAGAATGGATCTTTACTTTTGCTTTATCATCAACCTGGGTAAAAAGAAATATATAGCATCTTTTATCATCTTGTCTGGCACCTGCTACTGTTCCAGATACCCTGCATATTATCCCTTTAAGAATAACCTGAATATCCTGAATTTCCACTTTTGGGGTAAGTTCTACATCTGAATCAAGCCGAACAGCCATTCCTGCAATGCTTATATCCAGAATTCTTCCTGCAAGTACTGTCTTATTTATATTAACATTGAATTTTGTATTCTCGTGCTCAGAAGCTATGGCACGGATATGTTTTCTACGCCCTTTTGCCTCATTTGCTGTAAGCATTTTTAATAATATTGGGAGACTTTTATCAATACCAAGATTTAGGATAATAAAACCACATGGTATCATCAATTCCATAAGGAATTTTTTAGCTAGTTCTCTATTGGTATTATATGTAACAACACCTGTTTGTGTAGTTTTAGTTTTTTCATTATTCATTATAATTTTTATATAATCTCCCCATGCATCTACAGAGAGAACCTCATCTATATTGATAAATGCTATTGAATTGGGAAAATATTCTATAATTTTTACCAGCTTTTTATGATCATTTATTAGATATACTTCATATTCGTTCGCTACAAGAATAGAAAGTATCTCTTTTTGCAAAACACTATGAGGATAAAGAAAAAATACCTTTTTTCCCAAAAAAGGATTACTATTTAATTGATTGCTATTTTCAGAGCTCATATATATCCTATTTTATGAATTTTACTATAATTCCAGACTATTTAATACATTTTTTAATTTAATTAGTTCTTCTTTTTGCAAGGTCACACCTTTTCCCATCTTTTCATTTCCAGGTGACCAATCCCGTATATCATATTTAGGAGCCCTTCCATTATAGCTAATAATATTAAGCTCCTTTGTCCATCCACTTTTGTTTTCAGATAATACTGCAATTTTCTCTTTTATTTCATAATTAAAATCACTCATTGAAAAAACCCCTTGAAGTTATAAATAAAAACTATTCAGTTATTATATCCTTATTATAAATAGGACACAATATTTTTAATTTATTTAATTCTCAAATAAAAATCTTATTTTTTAAAAATCTTTTAAATTCATATCTCATCTTCACATTATCTTCACATTGCCAGTGTTTAAATGTTGTAACAAATATCAATGAATAGGGGGAAAAATGAAAAAAATCATTGGGGTGATAATTGTTATCACATTGATAGGAGCTGGTTTTCTTTTTGCAGATGGCAAAGAATCAAGAGAAACACACAAAAAACAGCCAAATTTCAAAAGTTTTAGGGAAAAAAAGCACAATATGATGAAAGCTCCCAGATCTTCATTTGTGGAAATTAGAGAGATCACAGGAGAAATTGTAGTTAAAGAGAATGATCGTCATATAATAAAATCTGGAAAAGATGAAGTAAAAATAGTGCTTTCTTCTGATGTGATCCAAAGTTTAAAGTTAAATACTGGATCTAATATTAGCATAAAAGGAATTGAGTTTCGTGCTTTAAAATCAAAAACACCAGAAGAGAAAATAGTCAAAGTTTTTGAACTGCAATATGATGGAAGAAGATTCCTTGTTTTAAGTGGTAAAAAACCAAGCAAAGATAAGGGCTAAAAAATCAACATCCTGCCGAGAAGCTGGTTTACAAGAATATGATTGTGCGCGCTTGTATAGAAAACCTTCAGGCAGAATAATCTAAGTATTAAGGCTAAACAAAAAGAGCTGCTTTAGACAACGACTCCCAAGGGTCGAGACAAAAGGCAGCTCTTTTTTATTTTTTTTAAAACTAATTTTTACCTTTCCCCGCTTCTTGCTTCTCCTTTTAGTGAAGGAATTTTAAGAATCATTCCAGGATG
>WRCW01000163.1 GCA_009783755.1 Spirochaetaceae bacterium | reverse complement strand
CCTATAATAACAATGTCATAGTTTTCCATTCTGACGAGCTCCTTCTATTTTGATTTTCCTGTAAGTATGTATGACGATTTTTTCTCAAGCACAATTTCTTCCAATGGTTTATTAAGCTCTCTTGCCAGTATTTGCTGTACTCTGGGACCGCAAAACCCACCCTGGCATCTTCCCATTCCTGCGCGGCATCTGCGTTTGACCCCATCCATTGTGGGTGCGCCTGGTTTTCGTGCTATTGCGTCTACAATATCGCCCTCTGTAATATTTTCACATCTGCAAATGATTCTGCCATAAAGGGGATTCTTTTTAATTAAAACCAATTGTTCTTCTTCTGTCATTTCAATAAAGAATTTTCTTTTTACTATTGGATTAAAAGATTCATTTTTATTTAAAGAAATTCCTTTCTCTTTTAAAATTGAAATTACATATAATGCTATTGCAGGCGCTGCTGTAAGGCCAGGCGATTTAATTCCTGCAACATCTATAAAGTTGGGAGCACCAACAGCTTCTTTGATTATAAAATCATCTGTACTTGGCTCTGCCCGCATTCCTGCAAAATTTCTTATATTATTTCTTGTTGTTATTTTTGGAATAAGGAGCTTTGCCCCTGTCCTTGCTTTGTTAAGAATTTCTTCTGTTGTTCCAACATCTTCTCTCTCTGAAACATCATCCGATGCAGGACCTAATATAACATTACCATGTATAGTAGGAGAAACAAGGATCCCTTTGCCGATTTTTGATGGGCAGGGAAAGAGTGTAGCGTTGACAACTTTCCCTTCTTCTTTATCAAGCAGGAAGTATTGACCACGTCTGGGATTAATTTTGAAAGCAGGTTCCGCTACCATATCGTGGATCTTGTCTGCAAAAACTCCAGCAGCATTTATAACATATTTTGCAATTACCGAATTATTATGCGATGATACTTTATAATTGCCGGCTTCTCTTTGTATTGATTTTACTTCGAAGTCAAGAAAATATTCTGCCCCATTCATTACGGCATTTTCCATAAGTGATATTGTAAGAAGCATGGGGTCAATTATTCCGCCAGTTTCTGCAAGAAGAGCTCCTTTTGCTTCCTGGCTGATAAATTTTTCTTTTCTTAGAAGATCTTCTTTTGATAATATTTTTAGGCCTGGTATGCCATTGTTGATTCCTCGCTGTTTTAATTTATCGATATGCTCAAGCTGTTCATCATCAAATGCTACGACAAGAGATCCGTTTCTTTTAAAAGGGACGCTAAGTTCTTCACATATAGCATCAAACATTTTATTGCCTTCTGCATTAAGTTTTGCCATAAGGGTATTTTCTTCAGGATCATATCCTGCATGGATTATTGCTGAATTAGCTTTTGATGTTCCGGCAGAAACATCATTTTCTTTATCAAGGATAACAATTTCAAGATTATATCTTGAAAGTTCTCTTGCTATTGCTGCTCCAATAACTCCTGCGCCTATTATTGCCACATCATACATTTGCGACCCTCCGCTAATCAGATAAAAGTTTTAATCTGATTTGATATATTAGTCGGTTCATATTATAATAAAAAACGTTAAAAGGCAACTCCGTACCTTATATACAGATTTATTTTGGGAGTTTTTATGTTTATTGCAAAGTTGGTTTTTTATATTCTATATTTTTACAGTATAGTTTTTATAATCAGCCATATTTTTATCATCACAGGAATTATCATTTCATTTAAAAGAGAGAAGAACTCTGATGCTTCTGCAGGTGCATGCTGCATCAATATAAAAGAACATCCTCTTAAAGTTTCTGTAATAATTCCAGCAAGAGATGAAGAAGAGATGCTGCCTGCTTTGTTTGAATCATTGACTTGCCAAAGTTATTCCATTTACGAGATTGTTTTAATAAATGACAGATCAAGAGATAGTACTCTTGAAGTTATGAAAAAATATCAGGAGAACTATCCTGAGCTCATAAAAATAATTGATAATAAAAATATTGGTGATGGTAAAAATCCCAAGCAGGCAGCTCTTGCTCTGGCAGAAGACGTTGCATCCGGAGATGTTTTTCTATATACAGATGCGGATTGTCATGTTCCAAAAGATTGGATTTTAAATATGCTTAAGCCATTTTATGATGTTAAAGTTGGTCTTGTTTTTGGAACAGTAACTGTTAATAATGGAAAAACACTTCTTGAAAAATTCCAGCAGTATGATCATTTGCTTCGATATCATTACACTGTTGCCTGCGCAGGTCTTAATATCCCAACCGGAGGATTTGGAAATAATCTTGCTGTAAGGCGGACAGCCCTGCTTGAGGCAGGAGGCTTTAAAGAACTTGAGTACAGCGTTACTGAAGATGCGCAGTTGATTGCAAAAATCAGAAACAGCAGGAAGTGGAAAATCGTTGCCCAGACTTCTTCGAAATCAATGGTCAACACTACTCCTGTAAAGAACTGGAAAGAACTTTATGATCAGGAGCTTAGATGGAGCATCGGGGCTATTCATGCACCTGATATTGCTGCAAAAGCAGGCTATGGTTATATAATGTATCAGCTTCTTTCAGGCGTTGCTGTTTTTATCCCTGCGTTTTTTTATCCACAACTTTTTCCAATTTTCTTTACAGGTATTGTTTCAATGCTTTCTGTTTCGATCACTTATGGAATTCATTTAAAACTGGAAAGATCATTCTGGCTTACTTTGCCTCTTTCGCTTTTTATTGCGCAATTTCTTTTCCCTGTTGTTACACTGATAGCGACTTTTAAGCCAAGCATTTACTGGAAAGGAGATAAGCTGTAATTGTGCGGCCTCTTGTGCTTACAGCCTGATTTCGTCTATCAAAAACACAAAAAGTTAATTTAAAGTAAAAACAGTATTATTTAATAATAACATGATTAGAATAAGGTTTTTTATAAGAATTATAAAAATTGACAATTTAATTTTTATTAAGCTATAATATTTTCTAAAAGAGGAAAACAAATTAAAGGAGAGAATATGAAAAAAGGATTAGTGTTGCTTCTTTGCTGTACTTTGCTCATAACAGGATCATTGATTGGTTGTAAAAAAGATACAGCAAGCAAGACATTAAGGTTTCTTACATGGGAAGGATATGCGCCTGCAGATCAGGTTGCTAAATTCAAAGCTGAAACAGGAATAACAGTAGAGGTAATTCTGAGCAGCAATGAAGAGATGATCTCAAAGCTTAGAGCTACAAGAGGCGGAGGTTTTGATCTTGCGCAACCTTCACAGGATAGAATTTCTGCAATGGTTGAACAGTTTGGTTTATATCAGCCTATTGATTATTCAAAAGTAAATACAGCTCAGATTGATCCTGTAATGCTTGAAGCTACAAAAAGATTTACAGAAGTTAAAGGAAAATCTTATGCAGTTCCTCATGTTTTTGGAACTTCAGGTTTAATCGTAAATAAAGAAAAAGTGACTGTAACTAAAAATCTTGATTACAAAGATCTTCTTGATCCAAAATATACAGAAAGGACTTCTTATAGAATGAAACGACCAATCCTTCTTGCAATGGGATTTTCTTTTGGATATGATCCTTTCTCTTTATATAGTGATAAAGATGCATATCAAAAATATCTTGATATGATTGGTGATATTCTTATAAAAGGAAAACCAGTTGTAAGAAATTATTGGGAAAATGGCGATGCTCTTCTTGGCGCTATGAGATCCGGAGAAGTTTGGCTTGCAAAAGGTTGGGAACAACAAGCCTGGAAACTTTATAAAGAAAATCCAAATATAGATTATATTGCTCCTGCAAGCGGATCAATGGCTTTTATCGATACTTTTGCTATTCCTGCTAAATCAGAAAATGTTGAAGGTGCATATAAATGGATTAATTTTGCATTAAAACCTGAAAATGCTGCTGCTTTTACAAATGTTGAAAATTATGGTACTGCATCAAAAGATGCTACTAAATATCTTAATAAAGAAGCTGCTGATAACTTTGCAAGATGTTTTACACCGGAAGTTATGGCTAACATGAACTGGTATCCAACTGTTCCTCCTGGACTCGAGGAAATGGAAGGAAGGATAATGGATAAGGTTAGAGCTTCTAACTGATTATGATTAAAGCCGGATAATAAATATCCGGCTTTTTTTATTAAAGTTTTAATCTTTACAAACTTTTAACAGAAGATAAATTCAAAGTTATATATTTATCATGCCAATAGAGTAATATTATTTTCAATTTTTCTGACATGAGTTATAATTATGTTTAGTTAAAGTAACTGTGGTGGTATAAAAATGCAAATAGATTTATCTGTTAAAGAACTCACCCAAAGATTCGGCGATTTTATTGCTGTAAATAATGTTTCTTTTGATGTTGAAAGAGGAAGATTCTTTTCTATTCTCGGGCCATCAGGATGCGGGAAAACAACTTTGCTGAGAATGATTGCTGGCTTTAATATGCCTACATCAGGTTCAATAGAGATCAGAGGAAAAGATATGACAGGTGTGGAGGCAAACAAGAGACCTGTGAATCTGGTTTTTCAGCACCTTGCTCTTTTTCCAATGATGGATGTCAAAGAAAATATTGCTTTTGGACTTAAACGAAGAGGTGAGAGAGGTCCCTCTGTATATAAAAAAGTAAAT
>WRCW01000162.1 GCA_009783755.1 Spirochaetaceae bacterium | reverse complement strand
CAGGTAAACATACTATACTCCCTTCTATTTTGGATGCATTAGGAGCTGGTATAGGATTTACGCTTGGTCTTCTTGTTATAGCTTTTATAAGAGAGGTATTGGGCTCGGGGACTATTACTCTTTTCCCATTAGGCAGTTTTGAAGGAGTCATTGATATACCTGTATTAATAAACTCTCCGGTAAGAATAGTTGGACTTTCAGCAGGAGCACTTTTTGTAATAGGATTTCTGCAGGCTTTCTTAAATTGGTATATCGCAAAGAAAAAAGGGGTTAAATAAATGTCTTACATTGGGATTATAATAACTTATGTATTTATAAGTAATTTTGTTTTAACACAGTTTCTTGGAATGTGCCCATTTTTGGGTGTATCTAAAAATATTGAATCTGCTGTAGGAATGGGATTTGCAGTTACATTTGTAGCAACTATGGCATCTCTTGTTACCTGGCTGGTGCAGCATTATATACTTGTTCCGTTAAATATCGCTTTTCTGCAAACAGTAGCTTTTATCCTTGTTATCGCTGCTCTTGTACAGATAGTAGAGATGGTTCTTCAAAAATTTGCTCCTCCTCTTTACAAAGCGCTTGGACTTTTCCTCCCTTTGATGACAACAAACTGCGCAATTCTTGGTGTAGCTGTAATTGCAGTTAGAGCAAATTATAATGCTCTTGAAAGCTTTACCGCAGGATTTGCATGTGGAGTTGGTTTCCTTTTAGCTATTTTTGTAATGTCAACAATAAGGGAAAGAATTGCTACAGAAGATATTCCTAAACCATTTAGAGGCATTCCTATTGCATTTATAATAGCTGGTCTTATGGCAATGTCGTTTATGGCTTTTGATAAAGCTCTTCTTAAAAATCTTATAGGGTAACAGGGGGATTTCGAAGTGTTAACAATTATATATGCTTTTATTTCTATAACTCTTCTTGGAGCCATTTTAGGAACAGGACTTGCTATTGCCGGAAAATATTTAGCTGTAAAAAAAGATGAAAAACATTACAAATTGGAAGGAGCTCTTCCTGGTGTAAACTGCGGCGCATGCGGATATCCCGGCTGTTCACAATATGCCGAAGCTATTTTAGAAGGGAAAGCAACAGATCTTACAGCATGTAATCCGGGGGGGCCTGATACAGCGGCAAAACTTGCAGAAATAATGGGAGTAACTGTTGATCTTACACAGGAAAAGAAGGTTGCACAAATCCACTGTTGCGGTGGAAAAGGTTCTGTGGAATATGCATTTGAGTATAAAGGAATTTCTGATTGTAATGCAGCGTATGGTATGTACCAGGGCAATAAAGTATGCAAGTATGGATGTCTTGGGTTTGGAAGCTGTATAGGTGTATGCCCTACAGAGGCTATAAGCTATGATAGTCAGGGACTTGTCCATATTGATGAGAATAAATGTATTTCATGCGGAAAATGTATAACAGTATGTCCTGTTGGAGTAATAAAAATGATACCTGTTTCTGCAGATTATATAGTTTCCTGTAATTCTAAAGATAAAGGCGCAGCAACAAAAAAAGCTTGTAAAGTAGGCTGTATAGGATGTAAAATATGTGAGAAGAAGTCGCCTGAAGGTGGATTTAGGATTGAAAACTTCCTGGCTTCAATTGATTACAGCATAAAAGGCGAGAGATCTTCTGCTGCAGAAGCATGCCCGTCAAAGTGCATTCTTAAAAATAAATAACTGGCATACGGGTTGCTGCCATCAGGCAGTACTTCTTGCTATAGAAAAAACTTAAGGTAATATTAAATTACAATTAAATGGATGATTATAATCTTATAATCGGTCTTTCTTGTATGGATCTTGCAGATTCAGAAAAAGAGGCCGAGGATAAATATCTAAAAATATATAAACCCTTTTTCAGGAAACTATATGAATATCCGGATATAAAAATAGTAATACATTTTTCCGGTATGTTGCTTGAGTGGTTTGAAGAAAAACACCCAGAAGTAATAATGCTTATAGAAGAACTGGTAAAAAAAAGAAAGCAGTTGGAAGTTTTAGGCGGAGGCTACTATGAGCCCATTCTCCCGATGCTTTCTCCTCAGGATAGGACAGGGCAGCTTGAATTACTAACAACATTATTAAGAAAAAAATTTGGGAAAAGACCTCCCGGCTGTTTGATAACAAAAAGCATATGGGATAACTCACTTATACTTCCTATCAGAAATAGTGGAATGGATTATATTTTTTTAGATTACAGCCTTCTTGATAATATACCTGAAGACTCTCTATATACACCTTTTATAACAGAAGATGGCGGAAAACTTATAAATGTATTTCCTATACATAGCGAGCTCTCATCTTTACAGGAGCCGGACTCGGAAAAATATATTGAAATATTGAAACGAAAAATAAAAACACCCTGCGAAGATAAAGTAATTTCTCTTATATTTACAGATGAAGATATTGAAAAAAAATCTGAAAAGTGTATAGGGAATTTTTTCAAAAGTATCCAGGCAGATAAAAATATAAAAACAGTACATCCGAGTTCTCTTATTAAATTATTAAAAGTTAAAAAAAGATATGTAAAAAATATTGAAAGTTATAAAAATATTTTATCTGAAAGTTATGAAATGAATCTTATCTACTCCAGAATGATTGAGGTGCAAACACTTATAAATCAGGTCAAAGGGGATAAAAATAAAAAAGAATCAGCAACAGAACTTTTGTGGGCAGGACAAAATTACATTTCCTATACAAGTCCTTTTTATGATAAAAACAGCGATATCCAGAGAAAGAAAAAGAGCAGGCTAAATGCATATAAAAATTTTATGGAAGCAGAACTCATGACAAGACAGAAAGGTGTTTTTATCCCATCGTTATTTAAAAATGATTTTGATATGGATGGGATAGATGAGTTTTTATATCATGCAGAAGAATATAATGCGTTTACACATGCTGAAGGGGGATCGCTTTTTGAGCTTGATTATCTTAAAAACAAATGGAATTACTGTTATTCAATTGATTATTCAGGCAAAAACAAGTGTCCCAGAAAAAGCTTTTGTGACTATTTTGTAGATATTAATAAAAAGTGTGCAAATATTTCTGATTTTTTAAAATCTGATGAAACCGGAGTATCGAGCGATGAATATATTGTTAGCAGTGTTGACAGGGAACAAAAAACAGTAACATTTTCATCCAAAGTCAAAAATCAGAAAAATGGATTTACTTTTAAAATTTTAAAACAATATAAATTTAACAAGAAAAATTTTGAAGTTTTTTACACTATAGTAAATACAGGCTCAAAAGCATTAAGTTATCAGTTAGGAATCGGTTTGTTTTTTTCAATGATAAATAAAAATGGAAAATCTGAAAATAGTTGTGTAAATAAGAACAATAAAATTATTCTTGAAGATTCATGTACAACCATAGCAATAAACCTTGAAACAGCACAGAATATTTATATTGAAGAACAGAATGAAGATAATAATTATTGCTATACCTCTGTTATGCCTGTCTACATGATCGAAAACCTCGAACCAGGTAAAAGCTGGGAACAGCGAATCGAAGTAAAACTTTAATTTTCCTACCATATTAAAATATCGCTATAGAACAAACGGATAGCGGCAAGGATGCCGCATCCCGTGCTGCGACATGGACGTCTGTGAGCGGCTTTCCTTGCGTCACAGACGGGCAGTGTCCATCGGGGACGCTGCCAAGCTATAGAGCAAAGGGATAGCGGCAAGGATGCCGCATCCCGTGCTGCGACAGGATGTCGCTTTAGAGCACGGGATTGACAACAGAAAAAAAATACTTAAACTATATGTATGTTTGTTTCAGTCACTTATGAACTTTCAAATGATGACACTATTAAGAATGTAAGAGATATCCTTATTTTTTACAGATTTAAAGAAGTCCTAAAAAATGTCTTCGAATCCGAATCAGTACAGGAAAACACATTAAAAAGGCTAAAGAGGGATATAGATAGGGCTACAGACCATTTTGACAGGGTAAGATTTTATCAATATCCTATGGAAGAGGAATTTGTGATATCTTTGCTTGAAAAAAAGAAATGGAAAAAAATGTTATTAAGATGAGGTAGGATAATAATATGTTGCTTGATTATAAGATCCCTTTAAATAAGATCGTAGACAATATTTCAGCTTCCTGGAGGCATCTTTGACCCTGATAAGAAAAAACAGGAACTCGAAGATCTGGAAAAAGAGACATACGCAGAAAATTTCTGGGGGGACAGGAAGAAAGCAGAAGATACTTTATTAAAAATAAAAAAGCTTAAAGAAGCCTTTATTCCATGGGAAACCCTTTCTAATGAAGCCCGGGATACAAAAGAGCTTTTTGATATAGCTATTTCTGAAAAAGATAATTCTCTTGAAAAAGAGATTGCAGAAAGTATAAATAATCTTGAAAACAGATATTCAGCGCTTAGAACACTCCAACTACTTAGTGAAGAAATGGATAATGCAGATGCTTTTTTAACTATACATGCAGGAGCAGGTGGAACAGAAGCATGTGACTGGACCAGTATGCTTTATAGAATGTATATGAGGTGGGCTGAAAGAAAAGGTTTTTCTGTTGAAATTATAGATATTCTGGAAGCAGAAGGGGGATTAAAATCTGTTACAATGCAGATAAATGGGGAATAT
>WRCW01000161.1 GCA_009783755.1 Spirochaetaceae bacterium | reverse complement strand
GATCCGATACTGGCTTAATAATTGGCATATTTAGCCTCCAAATGTGCTGTAATAATTATGGCTTAATTTAACGTAAAAATCAACAGCAATAATTGACTCTTTTTCCTGATTATTTTAATAATATAGTTATCGCTAACTAAGGAATATTTTATTAAATGAGAAAAGTTATAATTGGTATACATGGGCTTCAGAATAAACCTCCTCAAAAAATTCTTAAAAAATGGTGGAAAGAAGCCACAGTCGAAGGATTTAAGTTAAAAAAATATAAAAATAAAAGATTTAAATTTGATCTTGTTTATTGGGCAGATCTTAATTATGAGACTCCTGAAAACCCCGCTGATTGGGATGAAAATAATCCCGAACACTTATCAGCTCCCTATGTCCCGCATGAGGAGAGCGAATTTAACAAAGTTAAGGATCAGCTTAAAAAAGGGGTAAGAAAAACAATTGAATTGGGACTGGATCTGATATTTTTAAAAGATGGTGAAATATCCGGTTTTGATAAAATGGCTGACCGTGCCATAAAAAGAAAGTTTTTAGATCTCTATACTTACTACGAAGGCGACTGCGCTGCCAAGCCTGGACTAAATGCAAAAAAAGAGTTCAGGGCAAGGCTTTTAAAAAAGCTTAAAAAATATAAGAGACGACAAATAATGCTTATTGCCCATTCAATGGGGTCAATCATAGCTTATGATACTCTTGTGGAAATCGGCAAAAAGCAGAATATTGAATATTTTATTACTTTAGGTTCGCCTCTAGGGCTGCCTGTCATTATCAACAAAATTCTCATAGAACAAAGAAAAAATAATATCGATGATAAAGTAAACTCAGGTAACGAAAATAAAACTGATGAGGATAGTGAAGTTATTCCCCCTACGCCGGAAGCTATTTCTAAAAAATGGTATAATATTGCAGATGATGATGATAAGATAGCATTAGTAAACAAAATTGAAAAAAAGTTTGCTCCATCAACAAAAAACATCAGGCCTTTTGATATATCTGTTAGGAATAATTATATTTATGAAGGAAAAAGCAATCCGCATAAAATTTATGGTTACTTACGAAGCAATGAACTATCGCAGATAATATATGAATTTGTAACACGCAGTTGGTTTCAGCGGTTGAAAGATTTTTTTATTAAAAAATTCTTTGTTAAAGAAAATACTTAAAAATAATCAACGACTCAGTCCTAAAAAGCTGGGTAAGACACAAGGTGTACACCGAATCCTGCAGGTGGAATAAATCTTATTTCTCAAGAGCGCTGATCTTGTTTATCCTCTGCTCGTGTCTTCCCCCTTCATAGGTTGTCTCAATAAATTTATCTATCATTTTTTCAACAGAGGCATTATATTCGATCCTTCCGCCAAAGGCCAGAAAATTTGCGTTATTGTGAGCTTTGCACATCTCTGCTGTAAAAAGATCATGCACTACTGCACATCTTATCCCTTTTATTTTATTTGCAGCCATGGAGATACCAAGAGCTGTTCCACAAAACAAGATACCAAAATCAAAATTACCTGATTTATATTCGTTACATACTTTGCTGGCAATATCGGGATAATCTACAGAATCTTCGTTATATACGCCTGCATCTGTTATTATGTGTCCATTTTTTTCAAGATATGCCTTTATTCTTTCTTTTAGTTTAAAACCGCCATGGTCTGTTCCCAATATGATTTTTTTATTCATTATTTAACTCCTTTTTCCAGAAATATTGTTATTTCCCGTATTATTTCTGCTGTGAGCCCCCATATCACTATCCCTTCATAATTATAAACATATACCGTGGTTTTTCTTATAGGCCATGATACATGGTATTTCTCAGGAAGCCCAAGTTCTTTTGCCGGGAATAGAACTTTTTTCTCCCCTGATTCATTATAATACATAGATTTGATTTCTGTTTCCAATAAATAAGAATCAGGTTTTGTTTTTACAAAAAAACTAAATGGGACAGGATGAATTGCCTCAACTTCTTTTTTATTGGGGTTGATTTGCGAAAAACTTTCTATTTTTATTTTCCCTATAAATACATCAAGAGTTGCTCCCATATTTGCAACAAGATATCCAAAGTGATTTTCTATTTCTATTTTATCTTCTGTGATCCCGAGCTCTTCCACTGTTTCGCGCAGAGCTGTTGTTTTGGGCGCCTCATTATTTTCCAAATCTATCATCCCTCCGGGAAAACAGAGCTCTCCTCCCTGCCTTATATCAGGAGCCCGTTTTTCCAAAAGAAGATATTCTGTTCCATCAATATTTATAAAAGGGACAAAAACAGCAGATTTAACATTTTTATCGCGCCCTATAAGTATAGGCTTGTCGGGTAATATATTAAGAAGTTTGTCATAAAAATATTTCATATTACTCAATAATATATAATATTTCTAATTTGAAAATGGTGTCAATCATACAAGCATCAAGTTGATCAGCAGAATGCGAATGGTGGCAATCAATCACCATCTTCATAGTTGGTGTTGATAACTTAATAATTGTTCTCTTCCATGAGCATCGCTGATTGGTCAACGTAATTTTTAAACTTGTGCAATGTAAGGTATTGATATATAATGAACTCACATAGGTAGATATGTATAAATCTGATAGGAGAAAATAATGGAAAAAGAAATAGTAAAAGTAGTAGCTAATACTATAAGAACGCTATCAATAGATATGATCCAAAAAGCAAATTCAGGGCACCCTGGCTTACCTATGGGTACAGCAGAACTTGGCGCACTGTTATTTGGCAAGATCATGAACTATAACCCCGAAGATCCAAAGTGGATAAACAGGGATAGATTCGTATTATCAGCAGGCCATGGATCAGCAATGCTTTATTCACTTTTATATCTTTCAGGTTTTGGCCTTACAATCGATGATTTAAAAAACTTTAGGCAGCTTGATTCAAAAACACCTGGCCACCCTGAGTATGGTTATACAGTTGGAGTAGAGACAACAACAGGACCACTGGGCGCAGGATTTTCCAATGCAGTAGGAATTGCAATAGCTGAGAGAATGCTTGCAGCAAAACTTAATACAGAAAAAGTAAAAATGATAGACCATTATACTTATGTGCTTGCCGGTGATGGAGACATGATGGAGGGGGTAACGAGCGAAGCAGCTTCTCTTGCAGGACATCTTGGTCTTGGAAAGCTTATGATATTTTATGATGATAATGGAATAACAATAGAAGGAAAAACAGATCTTGCATTTAGCGAGAATGTAGGAGACAGGTTTAAAGCATACGGATGGCAAGTATTAAAGAGCGATGGTTATGATATAGATGGAATATTAAAATGTGTTGAAGAAGGAAAAAAAGAAGAAAACAAACCAACTCTAATAATATTAAAGACAGTAATCGGAAAAGGTAGCAGCACCCTTGAAGGGACAAGTAAAATACATGGAGCGCCTCTTGGAGCAGATGAGATAAAAGCAACAAGAAAAAATCTTGGAATACCAGAGGATGCTGATTTTTATGTATTTGCTGAAGCTAAATCTTTTTTTGAAGGGAAAAAGAAAGAACTTAAGAAAGTATATGATAAATGGCAGGAAGAATTTAAATCATTAAAAAGCAGCGATAGTAATTTTGCCACTCTATGGGATAAGTATATGAAAGAGGGAGGTATAAAGGTAGATGATGCAGCGCTTCCTGAATTCAAAGCAGGTGAAAGTGTTGCCACAAGAGTAGCAAGCGGAAACACGCTGGTAAAAATGTGCGCAGCAGTGCCCAATCTTGTTGGTGGTTCAGCAGACCTTGCTCCATCAAACAATACTGCAGTGCCTGATAACGGAGATTTCTCAAAAACAAACAGGGCAGGAAGGACAATAAGATTTGGAATAAGGGAACATGCAATGGGCGGAGTTGCGAATGGAATAATACTGCATGGTGGATTAAGAAGCTATTGCGCTACATTCCTTGTTTTCGCTGACTATATGAGGCCAACAATCAGACTTGCAGCATTGATGGGTATACCTACAACATTTATCCTTACCCATGATTCAGTATATGTTGGGGAAGATGGCCCAACGCATCAGCCTGTTGAACATGTTGAAGCATTAAGAGTCATTCCAAATGTAACAGTTATAAGACCTGGCGACCCGCAGGAAACAGTTGTGGCATGGCAGATGGCTATGGAAAAAGCTGATGGCCCTGTTGCATTGATACTTACGCGACAGAATCTTAAAGTGTATGACAAGAAAGACAGTGACTGGAAGAAGAGCATGAGAAAGGGAGCATATCTGGTAAAAGATTCAGAAGGAAAGCCAGATGTAGTTGTGATAGCAAGCGGATCAGAAGTTGGTCTTGCGCTGGATGCATTGCCTCTTACAAGTAAAAAGGTGAGGATAATATCTGTGCCATCAAGAGAGCTGTTTGAGAAGCAGGGCAAGGAATATAAAAACAGCTTAATACCAGAAGGGGTAAGGGTAGTGGCAGCAGAGTGCGGAGTATCTATTGGCTGGAGAGGATATGTGAAAGATGAAAAAGATATTCTTGCTGTAGATAAGTTTGGAGTATCTGGAAATTATAAAGATGTTGCAAAGAAGTATGGTTTTACACCGGAAAATCTTGCAGCAATAATTAATAGAAACTAAAAAATATATATTTTAAATATAAGGGGTGTAGGTTGAGTAGTC
>WRCW01000160.1 GCA_009783755.1 Spirochaetaceae bacterium | reverse complement strand
TCCTCCTTAAAGTATAATACTTGTCCCTTTTTTTGCATCAAGGCTTGCTAAAAGATCTCCGTTTTTTAAATATTCTCCGATTATTATTGCGCCAACCCCTTTTTTAAGAGCAGATATGGAAGATTTTACCTTGGGAATCATTCCGCCGGATATAATTCCTGAACTTATTTCTTCCTCAGCCATTTTTTCAGAAAGGATATTTATAACAGTGTTATCTTTCATTACTCCCTGAATATCAGATATAAAAAATAATTTATCTGCCTTAATGGCAGAAGCGATTTCAAGAGCAGCTTCATCTGCGTTGATATTTAATGCTATCCCATCTGTTGTCATTGATGTTGAAGATATAACAGGAAGATAATCATTCTTAATAAGCAAACTAACGATAGCTGGGTTTACATTTGTGATTTTTCCGGTTAGAGTTTTTTCGCCTGCTTGTTTGCCTGTAAAAAGCATGGCATCGCTGCCGCTAAGTCCAGCAGAAAGGATTCCGGAGCTATTTGCAAGTCTTACAATTTCTTTATTCATTCTTCCGGAAAGGACCATATCAACTATTTCCATCTCCTCAGGAGTTGTAAGCCTTATCCCGTCTTTAAAAACAGGCTCAAGCCCGAAGACCTTACTTACCCTGGTTACTTCTGCTCCTCCGCCATGTATAAAAACAAAATCATATTTGTTTTTTAACTCTTTGATTTCTTTAAAAAGAGTGATCATTGCAGATTTTTCTGATGCAGCTTTTCCACCTGTTTTTATTACAATGATTTTTTTATCACTTTTAACATCGCCCATTTTTAAAGTTCTCCATATTGTTTAAGACCTAGCGCTTCATCAAAATTAAATCTTATATTCATGTTTTGTACAGCTTGTCCTGATGCCCCTTTAATTAGATTATCAATAACAGAAAAAAGGAGAATTTTTCCATCCTGTATCTGCCATGAAATATCGCATCTGTTGGAACCCCATACATCTCTTGTTTCAGGAAGTTTTTTTCCTTTAAGAACAATAAATTTCTTGTTCCCATAATATTCATGATAAATATTTTCAACATCCTTCTCACTAACGTTACCTTTAAGCGATACAACAGATGCTGCATGCATTCCCCGTTTAAGAGGCACAAGATGCGGATTAAAAAATATTTCAAGAGATTTGTCAAAACTATCAAGTTCTTTTTTGATTTCTGTAAAATGCCTGTGAGTTTTTCCTGGAAGATATGCACATGTATTTTCTGTTCTTTCAACATAGAGATTCCCTATCGTAGCTTTTTTCCCTGCGCCTGAAATTCCGGATAATGCATTTGTTACGATTGTCCCTTCTATTAAACCTTTTGCAGCAAGAGGAATTATGGGGAGAAGAGTACATGTCGGATAACATCCTGGATTTGCAATTACATCTGCTTTTTTTATCTCTTTTTCATATATTTCGCATAAACCATATACAGCTATTTTAAGAATATCTGGTCTTGGAGGGGGAGTATTATATGCTTTCTGAAAAAGGTCATGATCTTTAATCCTTAAATCAGCGGAGAGGTCGATTACAACAGATTTTCCAAAAAAAGGTTCACATGTTGTAGCAGATGCAAGATGGGGAAGCGCTGCAAATACAACATCCGGCTTTTTTGTTACTGCATAAGAAATATCAACCACACAATTATCAAGAGAAGCTGTTTTTTCCATTACAGCTTTTCCTATGCCAGGATCAATATCTATAATTTTTTCTCCTGGTTTTGATGATGATACAGGGATGATTTCTTTTATTTCAGGATGATCTGCAAGCATTCTTAAAAGAATCATTCCTGTATAACCTGAAATACCCAATATTGCTGCTTTCATTTTTTTTCTCCTTTACTTTATGCGTCACATACTGATGGTTTTTCCTACGTCCGTGCCGCACTCGCTTGTCCTCGCTTCGCTGCGGTAATTGCTCGGCGTCACTGCCTTCGGCTAAACACTAACCTCAGCGCTAAAATTATAGATCAAGAGTTGGAAACCTTTCTCTAAGTTTTTTTAAAAAATCAGAAGAGGTTATTTTCTCTTGCAAAACAATAAGAACTGTGTCATCTCCCGCAACAGTTCCCAAAATTTCATCAATTTCAAGCGTATCAAGCGCAAGTGCTACTGTATTTGCATGGCCTGAAAATGTCCGTATTATCCCAATATTTCCGGAGAAATTTATGGTAAGAAAACCTCTGTTTATATCCATAATATATTTCTCTTCTGATACTTTTTGCAACTCCTCTTCAAGAAGAGAATAATAGTATCCTTTGCTGCCATCAGAAACTTTGCTTACTTTTATTAGCTTAAGGTCCCGGGATAAAGTAGCCTGGGTAATAGCAACATTTTCAGCTTCAAGCATAGCAAGAAGCTTTTCCTGGCTATCTATCTTGTTTTCTTTTATTAGTTTTTTTATTATTCTTAATCTATATTTTTTCTCGTTCATTTTGCACCGTATAAATATGCTTATATATGCATAAAAATACATTAATTTGAATTATTTTACAATAGAGAAAAATAGTTTTTTAAATAATCTGAAATACAGGATGGCAGCTTTAAAATTGGAACAAAAAGAGAAAAGCAAAATTATTCTTGCGCTAAGTGGTGGAATAGACTCAGGAATGACTATAGGAAAGCTTAAAAAATCAGGCTGGCAGGAAATTTTTGGGGCAAATCATATTGTTTGTAATGGAGTAAAAGCGAGCAGCCCTGAAGTGCTTGGAAAAGCCGAAAGCCTTTGCAAACAAGAAAATATCCCTTTCTATCTTATTGATGCAGTTAAAGAGTTTAAGCAAACTATTATTTCAGATTTTATTAATAAATATATAGATGGATTTACCCCTAATCCTTGTGTGATTTGTAATGAAAACATTAAATTTACATGGTTCTATGACACTTTGGTAAAAAAACTTTTAGCAGAAGGGAAAATCAAACAAGATGAAAAAGTTTTTTTTGCAACAGGTCACTATGCGCAAATTGAAGAAAAAGAGGGAAAACTTTTTATAAAAAAAGGGGTTGATAAGACAAAAGACCAGAGTTATATGCTCTATCGGCTTCCAAGGGAGATCCTCTGGAGGTGCGTATTCCCTTTGGGAACTGTTCATAAAAAAGATCTTATAGCAGAAGCAAAAGAGCTTGGATATTCTTTTGAAGCTGTAAAAGAGAGCCAAGATATCTGTTTTATTGAAGGGGAGTATGGTGATTTTATAAAGAAGAATTGCCATGAAAATAACCTGAAAATAAAAAAAGGGGATATAACTGATGTTGATGGAAACTATCTGGGAAAGCACAAAGGGTATGTATATTATACAATAGGGCAGCGCAAAGGGCTCTCGCTCGGAAGCGGTCCCTGGTATGTTGTTGAAATAGACAGCAAAAGAAACAGGGTAATTGTAGGCCGAGATTTCCATCAAGGACAAAATAAATTTACTATTGAAAAATGTAACTGGTTTATTGATACACATCCTGCTACAAATGGTTGGGTTAAGGTATCTGAAGAGAACACAATTGAGTGCAATGTAATGGTAAGATACAACTCTTCTGAATTGCCATGCAAAGTAGAAATAGGCAGTAATAACTGCGCAACAGTTTCTCTTGAAGAAAAAACTGTAATAACTCCTGGTCAGTCTGCTGTGTTTTATAAAGATGATCTTGTTATTGGCGGAGGGATTATCTGCGCTGCGACAAAGTCCTCAGATGGAAGCCGGGGATGGACACCGAGCGAAACTTACTTTGCTCGCGAGGTGGTCAGCATCCATAGGGATGCTGACAAGCAATTAGGCGCAGGGCTGCAGAAGTTAAATCTTGAAAACCCTTTCAGTATAACTGAGAAAGCAGAGATCTATTATAAAGAATCAACAGCTTCAACAATGAATGATGCAAGAGAGCTGATTCCCCAAAATCCTCCTACAGGGACACTTGTTCTTGCTTATAATCAGACAGACGGAAAAGGGCGCATCGAAGGTCGCAAATGGCTTTCTGTAAAAGGGGAAAGCCTTACATTTACGATCCTGATAAAAAATTCCGATGTAAAGTTTGTCCTTTCTCTTTTTCCACTTTTTGCGGGTTTTTGCATTGCAGGATTTCTTAAAAAAGAGTTTGGGATAGAAAGCTTCATAAAATGGCCTAACGATGTTCTTATAAATAGGAAAAAAGTATCAGGTATTTTATGTGAAAACAGTTCCGGTTATGTTTTATGCGGTATAGGCATTAATTGTAATCAGGAAAATATGAAGGAAATCTCAGGGGGGAAGGGAGTTTCCATTTATGAACTTACAGGAATTACATCTGATATTAATGATCTTCTTGTAAAGTTTCTGAATTTTATGAAAAATAGCTGGGATAGTAAAAACTGGACAGATAATGTTTCCAAACAGCTCTACAATAAAGGGGAAAAAGTTGTTTTTTATGACTCTCTGACTGGAAAAGATAACCCAGTTACAGGAATAATTGAGGGAATTGGGGAGGATGGCGAGCTGATAATGACAGAAGAATCGACTGGTCAGAGAAAAAAATACTATAGTGGTGAAATTTCTTTCAGTTGATTAAATTTAGTACTATAAAAAAAACTTAAAATATGAATAATAAAATATTGATGATTTAGAAAAGAATTTGTATCTTTTATAAATAAATTATAAATTAAGCTA
>WRCW01000159.1 GCA_009783755.1 Spirochaetaceae bacterium | reverse complement strand
TTACAAATATTGCAGAAATCTATTTTAATTATTTCCTCGCTGTTTCTTTTTTTAAAACCAGGTTTGCTTTCCTGTGTTTTATGAAATTGCGCCCTGCATCTGTAACTGTATGGAACACCTTCGACAACATCTATTTCAGGAGAAGTTATTTTTCCATTTCTTTCTATTGCTTCTTTAACAAGATTTTTTCTTATATCAAGCTGCATCTTATAGTCTATATGCCCAAGCGTACACCCGCCGCAGGAGTAGTAGTATTTACAGACCGGAACAACTCTAAAAGGAGATGCAAGCAAAATATCTTTTACATTGCCATATAAATAATTATTTTTTTCTTCCACAACAGTTACCGTTACTTTTTCACCTGGAATTGTGTATGGAATAAAAATAACTTTGCAGTCAACTCTTCCTAGACCGCAGCTATTGGAGATAATTTTTTCTACTTCTACTTCATGAATCTGCAATTTTATTCTCTCTAAATAGATAATAATAATTAAAAATAATATACCTTTTTAAAATATTTAATGGTATAATTTTTAATTGATAAATATTTATGAATTTAAATTATATTAAAACTTTTTACTATACAGCAAAACTTGGAAGCATAACAAACGCTGCATCATTTCTTGATATGACCCAACCTGCAGCAACACGCCAGCTACAGGAACTTCAAAGCGAGCTTAATCTCGTTCTTTTTGATAAAACAGGGAAAAAGCTTAAGCTTACAGATGTAGGCTATATGCTATATGATGTTTCAGAAAAAATTATAGAACTTGAACAGGAAATCGATAAAAATATAAAAAATTATCAGAGCCAGAAAAGTGGAAATATAAAAATTATAGCAAATGAAGGTTTTGGCAACTATTACCTGCCGGATATGGTCATATTATTTAAAAAAATGTTTCCGGAAATCGCACTTACAATAGAAATAGATAAATCTTCCAATATATATAACAAGATATCAACAATGGAATATGATATTGGTTTTACAGATACCCAGATGGAAAGCGATAATATTACAACAACAAAAATATTTGAAGATTCGCTTTTCCTGATCGTAAGTCAGGATAATATTCTGTCAGATGCTCTATACTTTACAGCTGATAATCTGAATAACATAAATATTGTAACACTTTGTAAAAATTCCATGGAAAGAACTCTTTTTGAAGGATATATGCTTGAAAATAATATTTCTGCCAATATTGTATGCGAAGCTCCAGACTACCATTCTCTTAAATATTATGTAAAAAATAATATAGGGGCTGCAATAGCACCAAAGCATATAATCGGCAATGAAATAACAGCAGGAGACCTTGTTGCAATACCTGAAAAAAATAACGCTATAATAAATAATTATTATTTTATAACTCATAAAGATAAGTTTTTAAACAAACCTATCAATATATTTAAAGAAATTGTTCTTAAATGGGCAGATTTCTATTCAAAAGGGCTGCTTGACAGCCATAACTTAAATAACATATTACCGTGATTGGTTGAATAAAGGATTTTATTATGAATTTGCCTATTAAAAAACAGTTAATTATACTCGCAGTTTTATCAACTATTATCCCTATGATATTGCTTTCAATTTTGATTTATATTTACGGGAACAGGATGGCAATTGATAAATCAAAAGAGATTAATATAGATAAAATGTTTTTGATTGATCAGGCATTAACATTATATATAGAAAAAACCAAACATACAGTTAATACAATAGCGCATAATCCTCTTGTTGTAGACCTTAATACAAATGAGCTTGTAACTTATAGACATTGGTCAGACTGGAGTGAAATGAAGCCTTATCAAAATTCAAAAACAGAACAAAATATATATGAACATATGAAGCTTATACATATGAATAACCCGGATATGGGTTCTGTTTATATAGGAACAGATAGCGGCAAATTCGTTATGTACCCTCCATCCAACAGAAGACCTTTCTACAATCCGGCAAGAAGACCATGGTATATTGATGCAGAAGAAAAAAATGGAGTAATCACCATAACAAGACCTTTTGTATCTTCAGATAAAAATTTTCATGTGTTTGCAGTTGCAAAACATATATATTTTGAAAAAAGCAAGGAATTTGGAGTTGTATCTGCCAATATTGATCTCTCTTCAATAACAGGGATAATGAGTCATTTCAATCTTGGAAAAGAGAGTTATATACTTGTAACAACAGAGGATAATCAAATTATTGTAAATACCAAAGATCCTTTATCTGTTTTTAAAAATCTGAATACAGATGAGTTACCTGCTTTTTACAAAGAGCTTTCCAAAATGAATTATAGCTGGAAAAATATCAATGCAGAGGGCAATACGTATTTAGTAAAAAAAATGCAATCCCTTGGTACGAACTGGATGCTCTATGCTCTTGTAGACAAAAAAGTTGTGCTTGCGCCATTTAGAACAGCTTTTAATGCCCTGTTGCTCTGCACTTTGCTTATTTTGGCTGTTTTTATTCCAATAATAATTAAATATTTAATATATCTGCTTATCCCAGTCAACAGACTTTCCAATCATATTTATTCACTTGCAATAGGAGATAGTGAAGCTCTTCAGAAAAAGATTTCTCTTTACTCCGCCACCGATGAAATAGGAAAAACAATAGAAAACTATAACCTTTTCCTTGAATCTCTCAATAATATCTTCCTTAAAATATTGGGGGCAAAACAATTGATATCTTCCAACAACTCCAAGATATCAAACCAAATGCTCATAATATCTGCTAACATAACAAAAAATCTCTCCCTGATCGATAATACAGAAAAAAAGATTGTAGAAACAGATACTGTTTTCAGACATCTTTTAGGAGACATTGTTGAGATTGAAAATTCTGTCAAATCAAAAGCTGCAAGTAACAGGATAGAAGAAAAACTTAATAAGGGAAAAGACGAAATTGATAGCTGCCTAAAAAATATAACAGAATATATTGCTGACATAAAAAAGACCTCAGCGGAAATGAACATCAATATTGATAAAAGTGTGGAGTACAATAAATCTATATTGAATGAATCATCTGCTATAGGTAAAACTATTTATGTTTATAAATTAAGGTCTCCAGAAAATTATTCTGGAGACAAGGAGAACAAAAAAGGAAAAAAAGATTAGAAATATACTCCTACACGAATATATTCACCTGTTTTTGAAGCTTCTACAGCTTTATTGATTTCAGTAAGCGGGAATTTTATTTTAACAATTTCTGAAAATGGATATTTTTCATAGTTCTCTTCCAGAAATTTAAGCGCTTTGCCAAGATGGTCAGGTCTGTAATTATGTATTCCTTTGATCGTAAGACATTTTCTTGTCATGGTATTACCATCAAGTTTCATGTCGCTTCCCGGAGTTACAAGCCCGGCAATCAAATATCTTCCTCCAATACGAAGATTATCGGTTGCGCATTTTACAACACCTGCAAACCCGGACACTTCGATTACAGCATCAAGACCATGACCATCTGTTAATTTAGAAATTATTTTTTTAACATCTTCCTCATTGATTTCTTTTGTGTTTATAGCGCAGGTCGCGCCAAACTCTTTTGCTTTTTCAAGTCTTGAATCAATTACATCGGTAATAATAATTTCTTTTGCCCCTGCTTCTTTTAAAATAGCGCAAGCATTAAGTCCAAGGAGACCAGCTCCCTGAACCATTACGCAGTCCCCTTTTTCAATACCAATTGTTTCTACTGCGCATATAACAGTAGAAAGCGCACAGTTGGCAGGAGCTGCAATATCATCAGTCAAACAGTCAGGCACTTTAAAAACAGCAGTGCCAGGTAATATATAAACATATTCCCCATACCCTCCAAGCAAAGGAGAGTTTGTGTCGTTATTTACACAAGTATGCCCATACTTAACAAGTTTAACGCATTTCTGCGGAATATTTTTTTTGCAATAGTAACATTCGTTACAAGATGCCATTATTGCCCAGGAAATCCTGTCGCCTGGTTTTAGATTATTGCCAAAACCATCTTTAACAATATTCTTTCCCATTTTAACAATTTTGCCTGTAATCTCATGACCAAGTATCAATGGTACAGGTTCTTTTCTCTTTCCTGTTATAGTATGCAAATCAGAACCACATATTGTACTAAAAGTAGTTTTACATAAAATAGCATTATCTTCTATTTTATCGGGAAGTTTATAATCTGTTATTATAATATCCTTCCCTACTTCTTCAAATACAGCAGCTTTGCAAACATTTACTTCAGACATCTAAATCACCCTCCAGCGCTTCTAACCAGGATTGTCGGGAGCCATGTAATTGATTGCGGAACAACGCAAACAAAAACCAGTCCCAGTTCCATTATAAGCCAAAATGGAACTGCTCCTATCCATATATCTTGCGTAGTAACTCCCGGGGGAGCGCACCCTTTCATATAGAAGAGGTTATATCCAAATGGTGGTGTACAGAAAGTATCCTGCAGCGTTACTGCCATTGTAACAACAAACCAGAATTTATCAAAACCTAAATGTGCAGCAATAGGGAGGAATATCGGGAATGTGATCATAACAATCGCAGTCCAATCAAGGAACAATCCAACTACAAAGCATATGATCATCATTATAGCGAAAGTACCCCATTTCCCAAAACCAAGTCCAAGAATAAAACCTTTTACAACAGCGCCTCCGCCAAGACCCATAAAAACT